>CAZRLV010000122.1:0-9755 GCA_964600955.1 uncultured bacterium | reverse complement strand
GAAGCTCTATGTAAAACCGGAGCCAAAGTCCACACCTTCCCTGATGGGGATGTGTCGGCTTGTATGGCAACCTGTATCGAAGAATCTGGAATCGATCTCTATATGGGGGTTGGGGGAGCACCGGAAGGGGTTTTGGCCGCAGCAGCTATGCGGTGTATGGGCGGAGAAATTCAAACCCAGCTTTGCGCGATCCACCAGGATGAGCAAGATCGTCTGGATCTGGCAGGTTATACAGATTTAAGTCGGGTCTATCGCACCCGGGACCTCGCCGGCGGAAATCAGATTTTCTTCGTGGCCACAGCCGTCACAGACGGGGCCAGTCTAAGAGGGGTCCGTTATCTCGGCGGAGGCAAAGTTGTGACGGAGACGCTTGTCATGCGCACAGAAAGCGGAACCATCCGCAAGATTGAGGCTATCCATGACTTGAACCGCAAAGACATGCAAAAAATATGAGCCAGACAGCTCCGGTTTTCATTGGTGGTCCCGGGTGTCTGGGTCCTGTATTGTCCAGGGTCCTAGGGTCGCACTCGCAGCTTGTTTGCAGTTCATCCGACTTGATTCACTCCATTGCTATGGCCGGAAAGGATGTGGCTTCGGCCATGCCTTATTTAACGGAATATCATCTGGAACCTTCACAGGTGCATCAAGCGTATTCCAAATTATCGACCTGTTTGTTGGGAACAACCGATTCAGAGAGTTCGGGAGGACTTCATCTTGAAGTTGATTCTGACTGCGCTTTTTGTTTCGAAGATATCTATCGGGTTTTCCCCGAGAGTCCTCTGGTTTTCGTATTGAGAGACGCAAGAGACCTGGCGGCCCAGGAGTTGCAGACTCTGTCTGAAGTTGATGACGGTCAAAGGGTCGAGCTGCGTCTTGAGAGAGCCGGTGAGGTTTCCAAAAGATGGCTCAAAATGATTTTGGATGGTAGTGCCGCATTTAAGAGACTTGGCGCTCATACGCAGACTTGTCTTTTACGTTTTGAGGGGTTGGTGATCAATCCTGGAAAATGGTTGTGGGATCTTTTGAATTTTCTGAAGTTAGAGCCGCAGGATGCAGACTTCCAGGTTATGCAGGAGGTTCTTGGCCAGCAGTTAAAGCAGGCTTCTCCAGCTTTGGTGGGGGGTTGGCGTGATGAGTTGAGTCAGGATGAGCGCGCACTCGTTGAAACGATCTGTGGCGGGGCGTTGCGCGACCTCAATTATTTTGGATTATAAAAATGACTAGAAAACCTCCTGTTTTTATTGGTGGAGCCTCAAGGTCGGGCACAACTCTTTTAAGAGTGATTCTTGATTCTCATCCCCAGATTGTTTCGGGTCCAGAATTTAAAATAACTCCTGTTTTGGGTTGGCTTTTGGAGCGTTGTCAAGAACGCGGGGCAAAGTTGGCAGACGCAGGTACATCCAAAAATAGCGTACTGCAGGGATTTCGATCTTTTTTCCTCGAACTGTGGGAGCCTTTGCATAGTGCTTCGGGTAAGTCCAGACTCGCAGAAAAAACTCCTGACAACTGTCAGGTTTTCAGAGCCCTGCACGAGATTTTTCCTGAGAGTCCGATCATTCACGTGATTCGTGATGGACGTGACGTGATTGCTTCGCTTCTGAACCAAGAGTGGCTTGAGCATGGGACAGAGGAGATCATCAAACATACCCGCGACCTCAATGCGGCAGCTCATCTTTGGGTGAACCGCGTTCAGTCTGGAAGGCAACTTCAATCCCATCCTACGGGAAAAGATCGTTATTTTGAGATTCGTTATGAGGATATTATTCAAAATCCTCAAGAATCTTTGAAATCTCTTTTTGATTTTCTTGAAGAAGACTGGGACCCATCGGTACTTGATTTTCATAAGGTGGAGCGAAATCTTGCTGGTGAGCCCAGCGCCGATCAAGTAGTTAAACCCCTTTATGCATCGGCTAAGGGACGCTGGGAATCAGATCTCAAACCTGAGGATAAGCCGCTGATCAAGGAAATTGCCGGAGATCTGCTGGTGGAACTGGGCTACGTTGCAGATTCCCACTGGTGAGCAGGGCTCAAGCGCAAGTATTGATCTGAACCCCGATCCCGAGTTCCTGGTGAAGGTCCTTCATTGAGCTTTGATTTACGGCTCTTGCACGCTTTCTCTGGATCTTCTTAAACGGGTGGCGACCATCTCTCTTAACATGGTTATCAAGCTTTTGAAAAAACTGAATCATTTTACTTTCCCTCCTGTTTTGTCACATGCATCGACAAAAATAAACAAATTAGTTAGTTTTTTGTCGCACTTAATCCAAAAAAGACAAAAACAAACAAATGGAAGTAGGTAGCAGAGGAAGTTGAAGAGAAGAGATTTAACCACGAAAGGCACGAAAGGTTGAAGAGGGGGAAGGAACTAGAAGAACTATCGGAACTAGAGAACTATAGAATAAAAGAAGAGCGGGAAGGCAGAAGCAGAAGGGTAACTATTTTTTTCTTCTCCCCATTCCGATGATTCTGTAGTTCCTTCTCCCAATTTTCGTCATCCTCCGACTTGATCGGGGGATCCACTCAGGGGGTCGAAAAAAGTCTTCTTCATTCGGACTTCTGGATTATGACTCCTGTATTCTAGCTTGTAGGCTAGAATAACCAATCATCTATGTTTAAGGACTTATTTTCGTGAGTGATTCAGAAGTAATACCGGCAAAACGTCTTCCTTATCTTGATTTTGAGGGGCGTTTTGATTACCGGTTTGATCAGGATAGGAAATCCCGAATTGATGTTTTTTTGTCCTCATTGAGTGCTGCGGTCAGCCGAACTTTTTGGACGCGTGCTTTGCAAAAAGGCTGGATACAGGTCAATGCTAAGCCGGTGCGCAAGAGCTATAGTCTAAAAACAGGCGACCATATTTGCTTTGACTATTATGAGATTTATCAGTGTCTAGAAGGCAAGAACCTAAAAATCGAGATTCCTTATGGGATTTTGGCCCATGAAAAGGATTTCATCGTGGTGGATAAACCGCATGGAGTCTTAACCCATCGCATCGGCTTTTTGGACCACTCGGTTCTTTCACAGGTGGCTGCGGATATCAGTTCACCCTTGTTTACGGTTCATCGTCTCGATAAATATACTTCCGGGGTTTGTCTTTTCGCTAAATCTTCAAAGGCCGCCCATCAACTTCAAGAGCTTCTAAGAGGCCAGGGCTTTGAAAAATACTATCTCGTTGCCAGTGAGAAAAAATTACCGCAGTTCTCTGGGGTTTTTTCTCAGCCCATAGGAGTTGATGATCCACGCATCCATAAAAAAAAGCGCCGCGTAGATTTAGAGCAAGGACTGTTTGCACGCACTCGCTATCGATTTTTCTACTCTTTCCAGGGGTATCATTATTATCTCGTACGTATTTTCACCGGTCGACAACATCAAATCCGAGTTCATTTTCAGCATGGCGGGGCTCCGGTAGCCAATGACGAACTTTATTCTCAGGAGGATTATTCTGGCTTTCCTCCCCTCTATGAATATAATGAGCAAAACCTTGGGTTGCATGCTCTGCGTTTACGTCTTGTCAGCCCTTTTTCGGGTAAGTGTCTGTGTTTTACATCCTGGCCTCGGAGGCAGCCATTTTAAACACTCAGTTTGATCTAAAAACCTATGATTACGACTTTCCTCAAGAGTTGTTGGCACACCAGCCTTGTTCTGTACGCAGCCTGTCTAAATTACTGGATTTTAGCTCAGGGGAGCGGGTTCACAGAAAGTTTTGTGATTTAGTCCGGGTTTTTAAAAAGCCCTGTCTTTTTGTGCGCAATAACACCCAGGTTCTGAAATCCAAAATCCGAGGAAGAAAGGTCACCGGCGCAAGGGTCGAGGGGCTCCTCTATCATCGTCTTGAACCAGGGCTTTGGGAAGCTTTATTGCGTCCAGGCCGCCGTCTTCATCCCGAGGATCAGATTATTCTTGATGGCGGAGCCCGCTGTAGGATCATAAAGAAGCGGCCCCACGGAGGTTTTTTAATCCATTTAGATGCCTCAGATGATCTTAAGTATCTAGAAAACTCAGGGGAGTTGCCCCTGCCTCCCTATATTGAAGGATACGGGGGAGATTTAAACCGCTACCAAACCGTTTATGCCAGCCGTCCGGGTGCGGCGGCGGCTCCCACCGCCGGTCTTCATTTTGATGATAATTTACTTTCTGATCTCATCGCAGAGGGCCATCGTATGGCCGAGGGCACTTTGCATGTGGGACCGGGCACATTCAAACCTATTCAGACTCAGGATATTCGCGAGTTTCCCATTCATCACGAATGGATTGAGTTGGATCAAAAGAATCTTGACTTAATCTCACAGGCACGTTCGGAGGGATTGCCCGTGGTCGCCGTGGGTACAACCTCACTGCGGGTTTTAGAAACAACCTGGCGCGAAAATCAATTAAAAAAGGCCTTTTCAGGGATGACTGACTTATATCTCTATCCCGGACAGAAGATTCATTCCGCAGATTATCTGATCACCAATTTTCATCTTCCGCGAACCTCTCTTTTGGTTCTTTGCGCGGCTTTGGTCGGGCCCTCCACCTTAAGAGAAATCTATCAGGATGCACTCAAAAACCGCTACCGTTTGTTTAGTTTTGGAGATTCCATGTGTCTTCCCAATTGGAGTCAAAAACTTTCTCAAGCACAGAGGTAAAACACCAACCCCAGGAGTTGATATGGATTGTCAAAAGCAAATTGAAGAACTCTTTCATGGGGATCGTCGGCGCGGAATTAATGCCGTGGAGTTCTTTCGCGGTTATTTTTCTATGGAAACCAAAGCTGACCCTGAATTGATTCATCAACTGGTGCGTGCTTTTGCCCATCCAATCTGGGCGGTTCGATCAGAGATGTTGAGTCTTATCATCCAATATCAGCACCTGATCTATCCGCGTCTATCGCGTTATCTTGAATCAGATAGTGAAGATATTCAATATTGGTGCCTGCAGGTCTACTCGACTCTCTGTTTGGACTATTATAAACTCCAGAAAAAAGACAAAAACCCCGAGGCTAAAAAGCAGAATCTGGCGTTTGTAGACGCTAATGTGGAAAAACTGAAAACCTGTTATCCCAAGGTCTCCAAGGCCAATCAGATCATAGTTCTTTCAGGGCTTGCGAGATTGGGTTATGCCAAATTGATTCCCTTTTTTATCGAAGAACTAAAGGCCAAGCAATGGATTCTAAGAAGTGAAGCCAGTAAAGCCCTGGTTGAAATTGGCAAGCCCGCCGTAACGGAATTAAAGGCCTTGATTCACAAAGGGACCCGTGAGCAGAGTTTTTGGGCGTTCAGTGCTCTGGGGCAAATTTTAGGTGACAAAGCTCTCGAGGCTTTCATCAAAGTTGCCAACTCTCCTGAAACTCCAGAAGAAATTCGCATTCATGCCCTCTCTGGGATTAAAAAAGTGGGTAGTGAAAAAGCTATTCCTTATCTCATTCGATCTCTGTCTTCTGAGCTTTGGGCTTTAAGAGCCCAGGCTGCAAGAGCCCTGGTCGATTTTGGGGACCAGGTTGTGGATCATCTTTTTGAGTGCCTGGATTCAAAAGATCAGAATCGGCGCTACTGGGCATTGCAGGCCCTTGAGAAGGTCGTGACTTCCAAGGATCTACGCCGCCTGGAGGACTGTTTGGGGAGTCGGGACAAGGAACTCCGGTTTTACGCCATTCAAGCGCTGTCCAAGATTGCGAGTTCTGAGGCCATCACCATGATTGCGGGTTGTTTTTGCGATCAGTCCTGGTTGATTCAAAAACATGCCTGTGAGCGTTTGATTGAAATAGGCGAAGCTTCAATTAAGCCGATTGTTCAGCTACTCGAAGAACATGGTACCGATGAAGATATTGTTTTCTGGTCCCTGAAGGTTCTTTCCGGGGTCAAAGTTAAGGCGGTACTGCCTGCTTTGTTTCAATTTCTCCAGTCCGAAACTCGTGATTTTAGAATCTACGCAGCACGGGCCATTGCCAAAGTACCGGGTGAGGATGCCATTCATCTTCTGATTTCCGGGTTTAAAAATCATTACTGGGCTGTGCGTCAGGAGTGTTTTAAGCAGTTGCAGACCATTGAGGGTCCGGGACCCTATCTTTATGCCTTGAGATATGTGCATGATTCGGAGGAACCCATCCAGTTTTGGAGCGTGAGATTGTTACGGGAGTCTTCCTATCTGGGGGCCAGTCGACTTGTGGAGGAGCTTTTGGCCATGGAGTCTGAAGGTGCCCGCAGGTTGGCAGTAAGAATGGAGGATCTTCAGGAAAAATTCGTGATTGAGCTTTTTGAATCCAGCAAAGTTGATAAAGATATGGTGCTCTCTTATCTGAGAGATCCTTTCAAGGTCAAAGATGGGAGTTCGGCGCCTGCGTTGGCCGCCCCTCAAGAATCAGGTTTGCAGCCCGTGGTTGATGTCCACGGTCTTGGGGCAAATTATTTCCATTTTGAAGATCCTGGTTTTACTCGCTATGAGTTTTCCCTGGAGTAAATTTTGGAAAAGATGGTACATCTAAGCGGCTCGGATCTCCACCTGAAAGTAGGTGAGAGACCTGTGGTAAGGGTCAATGGCAGGATTCTATCTCTAGAACTGCCCGAACTCAGTGCCAATCAGATTCGTGATCTCTTGCGTGATGCTTTTCCGGCCTATCATCGCAAAACCTTCTGTGAACAAAAGCAATTGGATTGCTCATTTAACCACCCCAATGGGGAACGCTTCAGAGTTAACCTTTTTCTATCAAATGCTGGGATTGAAGCGGCTTTTCGCCATATTTGCTCTCATATTCCAACCTTTTCAGATCTTAATCTTCCCGAAGAAACCTTCGAAAACCTCTCAAGTCTACAATCCGGTCTGGTTCTCATCACCGGGGTTACCGGGGCGGGAAAATCCTCTACCCTGGCCAGCATCATTGGAACCATCAATCGGCGGGATCAAAAACATATCATCTGTATTGAGGATCCCATTGAGTACATTCACGGGAATCACAAATCTGTCATTTCCCATCGTCAACTCGGTGAACACGTGGATTCTTTTGTGGATGGACTGCGAGGTTGTCTGCGTGAAGATCCAGATATTGTTTTGGTGGGAGAGATGCGTGATGTGGAAACGATCAAGTCCGTACTCAAACTGGCGGGTACGGGCCACCTGGTTTTTTCTACCTTTCATACCTCTTCAGCCCCTCAAACCATTGAACAAATAATTCAATTTTTCTCCCCGGATGAGCGTCATAATATTTGTGCTCAACTGGCTTTTTGCTTGCGGGCCGTGGTCACGCAGTTTTTGGTCCCGGATACCCAGTTTCTTTCCAGGGTTCCCGTGCTTGAGATTTTGACCACAACCTATGCCGTCAAGAATGTGATTCGCGAGGGTAAAACCGATAAACTCATGAACATCATGGAGACCTCAGCGGCGGATGGGATGATGACGCGCGACCAATATCTTAAGACCCTGGTTGAATCTGGAAAGATCGCTCGCGAGTGTCTGGAAACTATGGGCGGACCCTAGTCGAGGCTATCAAAGAACCCTCCCCGGAAGACGATAGAATTCAAAGGGCAATCTCTGCCCTGTGATCTAGCCTGATTGAATGGGCTGGAGAGTTGACGACTGCCTGGTTTTGGTGGTTGTCTTAATTTAAGTCTGCATACAAGGAGGTTAAGTGGATTGGCATTATTTGGTGCTCGGCCTGGTTCAGGGGCTAACCGAGTTCCTTCCCGTATCCTCTTCGGGCCATCTTCTGTTGTTTGAGCGTCAGCTTCTTAGCGGAATTTCGGATGCAGACCTATTGACCATCAATGTCTTTTTTCATGCCGGCACGTTGATCGCTGTGCTTTTCTATTTTCGCGAACGCTGTCTAATATATGTCTTGGAGAGTCTGCGCTGGCTGAGAGCCCCGACCCGTCAGGGGACTCCCATGCAAAAAGAGGTCGCCTGGATTATTGTTTTGACTTTACCCACTGGTGCTCTGGGCCTGGGTTTGAAAAAGGCGGGAATCGCTCAGATCTCTGTGGAGGCGGTACTAGCGGCGCTGGTATTAACCGGTATAATCTGTCTGCTAACCGATTTTGTTCGAGAACGAAACAAAGATCTCGGCTTGGGTTCAGTCTTGGCTTTAGGGGTGGTTCAAGGCTTAGCGGTTGTGCCGGGGATTTCACGTTCCGGTTCCACGATTCTGGCGGGAATGGCCTGTGGACTCTCGCGTGAACGCATGGCCAGTTTCTCCTTTTTAATGTCGATTCCAGCCATTTCTGGGGCAGTTCTTCTTGAGAGCATTGATCTTATGCGACAGGGGCTCTCAGGTGTGTCTCCAGGCTCATTGGCACTGGGGACCCTCGTGGCCAGCATTTCTGGTTATCTTTCGCTCATCTTTTTGATTTCAGTTTTGAAAAAGCGTTATTTCAGGGTCTTTGGGGTTTACTGTTTTGGATTGGTCGCCGTGGTTTCCTGGCTGAGGATTGGCGGGTGAGAAGCGCATGGTAAAAAAGAAACAATCCATGGCTGCATCTGAAAAAACGGAGCTTACCCTGGCTCAAAGACTACTGGAGAGCCCTTCCAAGATGCGCTCCAGGAAAAAAACCTATACTTTGCGCCAGGTGACTCTGGACAGTAAGCGGACTACCAAGAAACCTGACCAGCGCAAACGCAATGAAGTCGTAGGGATTCTTTATCTATCTTTTGCCCTGATGATTTTTGCGGGCTTGATGGTTGAGGAGCGAGGTCAGGTGAAGCTGATCATCGAATACATGGCCCTTTTGAACGGGGTGGGGCCGGTGTTCATCGGACTTTTTGCTATTTATTGCGGCATGAAGCGTTTGATGGGACAGAGTGTATTTGCCCGAAATTCTCAGATTTTGGCGTTTCCTTTGATGTATCTCTCCTTCATTGGTTTTCTTGGGGCAGTCTTTCCTCCTCTGGATGAGGAGTTTTCCACCGGAGGTTTACTGGGTAATTATTTGTTTTGGCTATTACAGAGTTTTTTGGGAGATGCCAGTGCCGGGATTTTTCTGGGAAGTTTGTTTTTAGTGAGCTTCATGCACGTGACAGATATTTATGTTACCGATCTGGTTCAATCCGTCTTTCAGTTTTTTAAAGAATGGTTTAAGCGGATTTACAAGGTAATAAAACTGGTTGGGGTCCTATGCAGGGAATTTTGCACATTCAGTATGAGTAAAATCCATTCCGTACTTTATGTTTTAATCCACGATTCCATTATCCTGGTAGAAAAAGGGTTTCGCCCTTTTGGAATCACCGTTTTCGAGCCGGCCGTGCGCGTTTCCATCGAGAATGCAGACCTACAGGGGTCCTTATCTGCCGATGAGCTTCCCCAGGATTCTCGACCCTCTCAAGAGGACAATGAGTCTTTGTCACTGGGTACCCCGTCTCTGAAGTTTTCGGGTCCCATGGATCGTCCAGAAGTCCTATTTGGGATTGAGACCCAGTCACCCCCACCGCCTCCAGTGCCTGAGCCGTCTCCAGCCAAAGCTTTAGCTCCACGCTCTCCTCAGGATCTCGGATTCATTGTGACTGATATTGTTGAAGAGGTTACACTTGATTCAGGTGAAGTGACCCCCGTAATCAGTGAATCCACTCAAGAAGTATGCCCTCCGGTTCTTGAAGACTCACAGGAAATCTCAACGTCTTTTGATGAACCGGCTGAACCTGAGTCAAATCCGGTGGCAGTTTTTTCCCCCGATGAGTCTTCTTTTTCAGAAGTGAATGATGTGTGTGAGGAGGGGGTTGATGATCTGGATGAAGGTAACAATCCCCCCGCGGTGGAGCGCCGGGCCCGGCAGGAAGATGAAGTTGACCTGGGC
>CAZRLV010000121.1:0-9798 GCA_964600955.1 uncultured bacterium | reverse complement strand
CACATGGATCCCCTGGTCAAGCCAGAGGATGACGGGGTGGAGACTCCACCATCGTGAAACAAGCATCAACTCAGGGCTACTCAAATCCAAATCCTTAACTAAACACCATTGCGACTTGATTAGGGGATCCATTCAAAAGGTATGGGAAAAAGGCTTTAAGGGGACTAGGCTGTAGGCTTTAAGGTAAGAGTGAGAATAGGCTGGTCCTGTGCTAGAAACTTTTTGAGAGAAGTTTCGTAGGTTGGTGGGTAATGGGTTTTCGATTCTTTATTTCTGGCCTTTTTCTGCTTGTTCTTTGCCAATCGGTCTTTGGTTCGGATTTGCAAGATCGTTTGCGTAACACCTCAAGTCCAGAACTGCGTTCGATTCTGCTCGAGAATTTAATGGAGCGTCAGCGAATTGAAAAATTCTCGGCGCTGCATGAACTTCTTGAATTTGAGCGGCCAAAAGAACTCAGATTAGGATTTACCCCCGAAAAATTGGACCTTGGATTTTATAAAACCCAAAATTTCTTAGTAACCTTGGCTTCGGAGAAAGGTTATTGGGATGGACGATCTTTAGGCTCTGTAACGGACAGTGCCGATTACCTTCTGCTTTGCGACTATATTGACTGGAAAGCCCCCATTCGTATCGCACGCATTACCGAGTTTTTAATTCGTTCTCAAAACCCGGATGGAAGTTGGGATCTTTCACCCGGAAACCTTCGTGGACGTTATGATGCCACGGCCCATGTTCGTCTGGCCCTGGAGGTTTCAGGTCTGCCCGCAAACAGCCCCACGCTGGTCAAGTCGGCTCATTATCTTCAGGCCACGGGGAGTCTGACCAATCTCAGGACCCTGACGCGTCTCTGGTATAGTATTTATGGTCATCTACCCTGGAAAAAACTTCCCCCGTTTCCCAGGGCGCTGGTGAGCCTTTCCTTTGTACGCAAGCTCAATCAAAAGCATGTTTCGGCCTGGATGCGCTTTGCTTTTTATTCCATGGCCGTTGTGATTGAAAAACACCGTAGGCTCGAGGCTGACAACGCTCCTTCTTCGTTTCTGGGCAGTTTGAAAAAGATCCTGCGTAAAGTCTTTGATCGTATGGATAACAAGGCCTTGAAAGTTATTGAAGACTACCTCCTCAAACAGCAGGCCAAAAATGGAAATTTCTTTGGAACGGTCTCGCATTCGATCTTTGGTCTTATGGCCTTGCATGATCTGGGTTATGAAAATCAGTCTGATCCAATGCAAAGAGGTATGGCCTTTGTGGAAGGACTACAGGTGGAAGAGGGAGATGTCCTGGTGCAGGACCCATATCGTGGTCCCATCTGGGATACGGCATTTACCCTCAACGCATTTTCTGACACGGGGCTTGGACCGGACAGTCCCGTGATTGCCAGAGCACGAAAATTTCTTTTAGATAAGCAAATCCTGGATGTCTACGGTGAATGGGCTGAGCGCAAAGATCCGGTTCCCCCCGGAGGTTGGGCTTTTGAGTTGGAAAATGATCTCTACCCGGATAATGATGATACCGCCATGGCGATTATCGCCATCATGAAAAATAAATCCTTAAAGGATGCTGAGCGCTCGGAAAACGCCCTGGCCCGCGGGATTCAATGGCTGAAGTTTATGCAAAACAAGGACGGGAGTTGGTCGGCCTGGGATAAAAACCAGAGCAGGAAAAAACCCGGAGCTTTTCCTATTCCTGAATCGGGTTTTCTCAAGGGGGCTATCGCCAACGACTTTGGTACGGCGGACCTAACCGGCCATGTCCTCGAAGCCCTGGGTACTCTGGGCTTTCCCTTGTCTGACCCGGCGGTATCGGCAGCCATTGGTTATCTTCGCAAGGAGCAGATGGCTTTTGGTGGGTTCTGGGGACGCTGGGGTGTCAATTATCTCTATGGAACCCACGCCGCGCTTGGCGGCCTTTCAGCTGTAGGGTTTCCCAAAAACGATCCTATGGTTCAAACGGCCCTGAACTGGATAAAGTCTGTGCAAAACAGTGATGGTGGTTTTGGTGAAGGTCTTGATTCTTATTGGGACCTGAATCAGGCCGGACAGGGACCTTCATCGGCTACGCAGACTGGATGGGCTCTAAAGGCCTTGATGTCCTACCTCGGACCGGAGGATGAATCGGTTCAAAAGGGGATTCATTATCTTCTCAAGACGCAAAGGGAGGATGGCGGCTGGGACGAAGACATCTATGTCGGAGCCGGGATGCCGCCGATACTCTATACTTACGAGTATTCTCCCTTCTATATGCCTTTTGCCGCTCTGGCTGAATTTCGCCAGAAGCTTGCCACATTCAATCTGAGTTTCTAACTTAGGTTATAACCATACAAAAAAGAGCCGATATGGTTAAAAACTGTATTGATTCCTATGGAGACTCCTATGAAAAAAAGGATTCGAACCCTGCCATCCATCTTTTTCCACCTTTATCTGATTTTATGGCTCCAGGTCGGCTATCTGGGGGCATCAGACCTCGGTGAGTGGGTTACCAAAGCCAGCCATAAAAGCCTTGGAGCAAGTCTGTCTCACGATGGCAAGATTCTGGCCTATGTGCATCCAAGTCAGAAAAAATCAGAACTCTGGATCAAATATATTCAGGATTCGGGGCCGGGGGTCAAGGTTCTTTCGGTTGAAGGGAGAATTGAGTCTCCCAACTGGAATCATAGTAATAAAGCCGTGGTTTATTCTCTAAAAACAAATAAGAAATCTAAAATCTATCTTAAGAATCTGGGGGATCGTAGCAAGCCTCGGTTATTGACTGCCGGTGAGGCTAATTACTTCCATCCCGTGATTTCACCCGATGGGAAATGGTTGGCTTTTGATTCTGATCTTAGCGGAAATTATGATATCTGGCTACAAAATATGAAGAACAGTGAGTTAACGCGTATCACCACCTTTAAGAATCATGATTTTTATCCTGATTTTTCCAAGGACGGGACGCATCTGGTCTATACCAGTTTTCGCAATAACACCTTCAACCTTTTTATGAAGGACCTTAGCGTAAACGGCTCACTTCCGCTACAATTAACCAAGTCTGAGCATATTTCAGCCCATCCCCGCTTTTCCCCGGATGGTTCCGGGATTTATTTTGATTCGAACCGAACCGGCAGGAATCAGATTTATTTTTTCAGCCTCAAGGATTACTCTGTTTATGGAGTTACCTCCGGTAAATTCAACGCCGCTTTTCCATCCATTGCGGGTCAGCTTTTGGTTTTTGACTGCCAGGAGCAGGGAGTCACCGGGATTAAGAAAATCCATCTCAAACAGGAGGTTATCCAGACCTTTTCAGCTCTTGAGCCCGTCAAGGAATTCTCAGAAGTTAAACATGAACTGGAGCTTTCACTGGAGGCTTCTAAAGAGTCTGCACGACTGGAGCGTCCCAGATCAAATTTTGAAGCCGATCTAAAGCGTATCAAGGTCGGTAGGGAACAATTGGTTAGACATCCTAAACTACCCTCAGCTGGGTTTGAAAAAGAGAGCTTCGACCTGGACTTTTTGGATGAGAAACCAGACCAGGGAGGTATCCTGGTCGGCGTAGAGGGGTTGCGCCCTGCCAAAACTCATGTTCCGCTTCGCACTTCGCGATCAGCTCTGGCTGAGCTGAAAAGGCGTAGACCGGTTTCTCCCCTGGCATCCGTTCCTCAACCCAAGCCGCCAGGCACGATGCTCAAAGTTCCGCGTCAAGATCAAAAAGCAAAGTTGCGCGTTTATTTTGAGCCAAAAATGCCGGAGTTTGTGTTGGGAACCTACCCCAATCTAAATGAACAGGATGTTAAACCTTATCAGCCCATAGGAATTATCTTCAAACGCAAATTAAGGCCTGCAGAAAAACAGCGCTATCTAAAGGGAAAGATTTTTGCCGGAGAGAATGAAGTTCCGGTTCAGACACGTTATTCCGAGTCCCTAATGCGTCTTGACTTCATCCCTAAAGAGGCTTTGAAGGGGGCTACAGAATACCGGGTTTCTGCCGGTGGAACCGCTTTTAGTTTCAAGACTTGGGTGGCTCCTGTAGGGGCCGTCATGGAGTCTGAATCTCCATCCAAAAACATTAGCGTTCAAAAAGCTTTGGCTATTGAGAAAGTTTTCCCCAGTCACCGCAGTCGTAACGTCAAGGTAACCACCCCGATTCAGGTGCGTTTTAATACCCGTTTAAATCCTGACTCCATTCATGCGGGTAGTCTTGAAGTTTTCGAGGATGGGGCCCTGGTTCCCGGGGAACTGACTTTTGAGAACAATGATCAGGTATTGAGCCTTCAGCCTTACCGTAATCTAAGGGAGGCCACGGTCTATCTGGTTAAGGTGGACAAAGAAATTCGGGGTAGAGATACCCAGGATTTTGCGGGAAAGGCAGAGTGGAAGTTCAAGACCGAGCATTTCTCACCATTTCTGATTTCACAGTCCCCAAAGAGTATTATGAATGCACCAGATCAGCCTCTAATCTTGGAATTCAATCGACCCATCAAACCAGATTCTTTGAACCCGGATGAATTCTTTCTTCAGGGAAGAAGCTTTCGCTATCAGGGCGGTGTAGAGATCAAGCAAAAGGGGAAGATTTTAGTCTTTACTCCCTACCAGAGGGTCCCAGATCAGCAGGAACTGAGATTTTTCCTATCGCCCAATCTCAGGGATATGGATGGCAACCTCCTGCAAAATAGTGCTCCAATTCAAGTGGCCACACGGTTTCCTCGTGGCTTTGGAACCTCAGGTAGAATGATAGCCAAAGCCAGAAAGCTCTTACCGAGAGTGAAGCAAGGCTCCAAACGCTCAGAGGTTTCCGTGGGTGCTTTGGAAGGATTTTTCAAACAAGGTTATATTAAAAACAAGGAAGCTCGAAATATCAGCAGTCGCTCCTCCACGGTCAATCGCTATCGAATCGCACTCATGATCGAGGAATCGATCGCAAGTCTCGAGCGTATGACACGCGAGGAAAAGACCCAGCTTGAGGCGCTTTTACAGGAGTTTGCGGGAGAATTGAAGAATATGGGGGTTAATGTAGGCGAGGTTATGCAACAAATCTCAAATCGTTCACATTCCAAAGCCCGGCCTGCTTCAAGAAGCGCGCGGGACTTTCTTTCCCGCGGCAGACGACTATAGCTTCTGAGACCGTTGCTTTTGAGATGTGCCGATAAATTAATATGGGCATCGATAAAATCCGCATTAGAGGAGCCTTTGTTTTTGTTCAGGCTCGCATGGGCTCCGCGCGCTTTCCCGGTAAGACTCTGGAGATGATTTCCAAGAAGACTCTGCTTGAGAATGTCTGTCATGGGCTGCCTAAAGATCGATTTGTGATTCTCACCAGTCAGAATCCTCTCGATGATCCTCTGGAGGAATTTTCTCAAAAGCTTGGATTCAAAGTCTTTCGCGGAGCGGAATCCAATGTCTTTGATCGATTTTTTGGGGCGATGCAAGAGTACCCTGCGGCTTCCTATATTCGACTGACGGGAGACAACCCCTGTGTCTACAAGCCGATCTTGCCCGAGTTGATCGCATGTTTGAAAAATGAAAATCTCGATTACTGCGTGAGCTCGGAGCTTCCACTTGGAGGGGCCGCTGAGGCTTTCACCCACAAAAGCTTCAAGGCCCAAGCTCTGGGCCCCATTGGGGATCAAGAACAAGAGCATGTTACGGCAAAATACTACGCTCCAGGATCATCCTTTGCCTGGAGAACTGTCCCATGCGGCTTTTCTCACCTCTCAGGCTTAAGATTGACCGTGGACGAACGCGAAGATTTGGAGATGATGCGCCAGCTCGCACGTGAAACTGGTCAGGAGCCTTGCGAGTTGAGCTATAGAAAAATTGAGGACTTGTTCGAGCAGAACCCCAGGACTTTTGAGGGAAATCGCGATGTTCATCAGCGCCGAGTAAGCGACTTGGAGTCCCAATGAAATTTCTGATTAAAGCCGAAGCCACACAATCAATTGGATTTGGTCATATCAAGCGCCAAATCAATCTGGCGCGAGCTTTCGAGAAACGTGGGATCGAGGTTATTTTTGCTGTCAAAGAGCAAAATGCTCTGACCCGTCGTGTCTCGTATCAGGTTTCGCAGTGTAGTACTGCCCAGGACCTTGTGACTCTGGGTAAGGATTGTCGAGCAGTGATTATTGACGAGCCTTGCTTTCCCTCGGACTGGCACCCTGAGCTTGAGATTTTTGATTGCATCATAGGAATTGATGAACTCGGTCCTTTGCGAGATCATCTGGATCTACATTTTTGTACGACACTGCTGGGCCTGAAAAATCGCTTGGAGACTCGTGGAAAGACGCGAGAATACATCGGGCCCAAATACTTTATTTTTGAAGAACTGCATGAGTCCGCATCAAAGCCGTGTGAAAACTCGGTTCTTCTTAGCTTTGGCGGGAGTGATCCGGGGAGGCTAACCGAGAAATTCCTTCAGGGATTGGTGGATCAGCAAAATCTAGAAGCCAGTCAATGGATTGGAATTCTGGGCCCCGGATTTTCAAAGACTTATGGCGATCTCTTGCGCGAGAATTTTGGATTCGTCCATTGGGTTGATGGGCCACCCTCGTTAGCCCCATATCTTCGCCTTTGCTCACGCATAATCTGTGCCGGAGGTGTTACACCTTATGAGGCCCTGAGACTGGGCTGTTACCCTTACATTCTTGCCCAAAAGCAAGAGCAGGCTGAGACGGGTCAACAATTAGAAGATGAGGGTTTGGCCGTTCTTTTTGGGGACTGTGATAGAATCGACTGGTCACGCTTTAAAGCCAGTTTTCTTGGTCCTAATCACAGGTCAGATGAAGCCTCAGCCCTGAACCATTTCCAGGCCTTGATGGAGGGAGATTCCATGCGTAGAGTTGTGGATACCATTATAAATCATGTCCAATCTTGATGCCTATAGAGATGGCCGCCTTGAATGTCCTCAGGGCCCCTTTACCCTTTTTATTGAACCCACAAATCACTGCAATCTCGCCTGCGATTTCTGTCCGCAAAAATCCCAGGAAAGGACGCTGGGATTTATGGAGTCTGCAGTCTTTGAAGCCCTCATTCAAGACGCTAAAAATAGCGAGGTAAAAAAGGCAAATCTGTTTTTTCTGGGTGAGTCACTGATGCATAGGCAGATCTTTACTATGATTTCCAGAACCGGCGAGGTCGGAATTCAGTCACGACTGAATACGAACGCGTCATTTTTAAATGAAGATAAGGCAGAACAACTACTAGATGCTGGACTGGACCTTCTCACCATTTCTTTTGAGGGAGTCAATAAGGAAGTCTATGAAAACCTGCGGGTCAAGGGTAACTACGAGGTGACCCTAAAAAATATTGAGACCATTCTTGAACTGAAACAAACCCGCAGAGCTAAAACCCAGATCACCATTGAGATTATCGAGCTTCCCGAAACCCTGCCCTATATGAAAGCATTCGAACGTCAGATGCGAGATTTGGGTGCAGATCAGGTGCATCGCAAGGTATATCGCAACTGGGTGGGGTATTTAAAAGCTCAAAAGAATATTTCTCTTGAGGACGGGTATTCTGTCTGTTCCTATCCCTGGCGTTCCATGGCAGTTCTCTGGGACGGTACTTTTGTTCCCTGCTGTGTAGACTATGACGGGAAATTGCCCCTAGGTTCGTATCAAGACGGCATTATGGCAGCCTGGAACTCAAAAACCATGCAGGACCTTCGTCAGTATCTGATTTCACGCAAGCAAAATCTTAGATCCGATCACGGGTTTTCCTCCTGTCATAAGCTCTGCGGTGTTTGCGATATTCCCTTTGATCCTGAGGACCATCCGGTATGAACCTTCTTTTGCTTTGTACCGGCAGGCGTGTAAGTCTGATTCAAAAGCTTCGTGAGGCGGCTGAAAAACTGTCGGTTCCCCTGCGTATCATCGGAACTGAAAATGACCCCATGACTTCGTCCCTGCATTTTTGTGATCACCACTATATCGTGCATAAAATTTCTGATGCACGCTATGCTTCGCAAATTTTAAAGATCCTTGAAGATGAAAGAATTGATGCCGTTTTGCCAGGAACAGACCTGGATCTGGAATTCTTAATCAGCCTTGAGCTTCCGGCTCACCTTTCTTCAGTGCATCTGCTTTATTCCGAGCCGGACAGAACCCGTATTTTTTTGAAGAAATCTTCCAGCGCGAAGTTTTTCTCTCAAATTGGCCTGCAGGTCCCTGAGATCTTTGCGCCCCAAGGGCAAGTTTCTTATCCCTGTATTCTCAAAGAAGATGCAGGCTACGGGGCCAGAAACCAGTATTTTCTTCAAAAACCAGAGGATTTGAAGGCAAACCTGCCACGACTAGAGCAACCTTTTTTGCAAAAATTTATTAATGGGCCTGAATTTACGGTGGATGTATTTTGCGATAGAGATTTCAAACCCGTAAATATTCTGCCCCGTGTTCGGGAAAAAGTACGTTCCGGTGTCTCCGATGTGGGACGGGTGGACATGAACCCAGACCTTTTAGGGCTTCTTGAAGGTCGCATTGAGAAATTTGGCCTAGTAGGTCCCTGGAATCTGCAGTGCATCCTGGCCGAAGATATTTTCTATTTTATTGAGGTCAACCCCCGATTTTCAGGGGGAATCCCTCTAACAATTGCAGCTGGTATGGATTTTTGTCAAAACCTGCTGGAGTGGGCTCTGTCTCGCCCAATTACACGTTTTGGCGATGTTCGTAACGGCCTCGTAATGATGAAATATGAGCAGGAAATCTACTTATAAATCCCTGGTCATTGGGCTAGGACGCATTGGTTTGACCCTCGAAGGACAGCCAGGCAGGGCTGACCCCTGTACGCATTCAGGCTGTTTTGAACATCATCCTAAAACGACTCTTTGCGTCGGGTTTGATCTGAATCCTTCGCGCTGTGAGAGTTTTGAGATGCGATATCCAAAGGCCCGCTCCTCTAGCGATGATTTGGTGGGTTTATTGAAAACCGTGCAGCCCGCGATTATTTCTGTAGCCACAAGCTCGGATCAACATCTAAAGGTCCTAAAAGACATAGAAGCGGCTCATAAGGGTCAGCATTGGCTGAAGGGGATTTTGCTGGAAAAGCCTGTGGGGTTGAGTCTCCAGGATGGATATGATTGTCTTGAGTTTGAATCTAGAATGGGACTGCCCGTTGTGGTTTGTCATGATCGCCGATTTTATCCATATTTCAGGGCCTTAAAACCCATGACGTCCAAACGGGGACTGGGCCGCTTCAGACATATGCGCGGGGCTGTGTACTGCGGATCATTTCTGGAGCAAAAAGGACGTGGAAAAGCCCGTCAAAGCCTTGGTGGACCCTTATTGCATGACGGGACTCATCTTCTGGATCTGATGATTTATTACGCGGGTCCGGTTACACATGCTTCGGGGGTTAGCTTGTGCCATACCAAGAAAAACCTAACCGAGGACACTACGCTTGGGACTCTTTTTTTTGGGAATAGTATCACCGGCAGCTTTCTGGTGGGGGGGCGCCGAAAATATTTTCATTTCGAATTTGAAATGGAATGGGAAAGAGCTAAACTCCTCTATTCCCACGGTCGAATCCAGTTTCTTAAAAAGCCCTCAAACTCCCCGTATTTAAAGACATCCAAGCTCCCAGAATCTGAATCAGAAAATCCATATATCAAACGCCTGGACCATTTGATTAACATTATTGAAAACAAGGTCGAAAATGAGTCTTCTCTGGCAGATGGACTCCAGGCTTTGGAGGCTATTCACGCAATCTACGAGTCCAGTCGCAGGCAAGGCAAATTAGTTGCGCTAAGAAAGTCTGAAACACCAAGGCTCCTGATGGTGTAGAATCTCCACGGAGGTAACCATGATAAAACTCAATTATCTTAAGGACAAGCGAATTC
>CAZRLV010000120.1:0-9878 GCA_964600955.1 uncultured bacterium | reverse complement strand
ACTTTGAACCGCGCGGGTCAGGCGAATGGTTGTATCCTGTCCATCAATCTCGCGCTGCATCCACTCAAGATCCGCATATTTTTGGGTGTAGAAATTCCAGACCATACGATTGGTATAGCTGTGGAAATCCCAGAGGCTTTTGATATTGAAAAGCTCGTAGCTGCCAAACCCGTTATATTGGTTTACGTAAAGCAATCGCAGGAGACGGTATTCATAGTAGGTGTAGTCGTTTATGGTGGCTACGGTCTTCTCAAGGCGATTCTCATCTTGCTCGGTGACAAGATGCTCTAAAAGATAGGCTTGACGTGAAAGTACATCGCTACCGGGGCTATAGAATGGATCAATAAAGCCGTGGGTGTCACCCACAACCGCCCAGCGTTTGCTTGAGCAAAAGGCCTCGCGCTTGAAGGGCAGGCTTGGGTGAGATTGAAAATCGAGCATTTCAGCCTCACAGAGTAGCTCTTTGACAAAGGGCTGATCCATGAGAAACGCTAGAAATTCATCGCGTCCCGTCAGATCTTTTTTGAGAACATCTTTGTCATAGACAATACCCCAACTCACGATTCCTCGATCAATGGGAATTGCCCAGATCCAAAACCCCCTTCCCATACAATGATTAGTGGAAAGATAGCGACTGGAATAACCCACCTTCTTTTTCCAATGATCATCGCCCAGACTGTCAATATCACGCACATTGGAAAATCGTCCCCAGGCACCGGCGGTATGTAATTCCGGGTCGGGACCTGCGGGGGAGATTTCCTCGAAAACGGGCCAGGCGGCACAATTTCTACCCGAGGCGTTGATCAGCCAGCGACAGGTTGCTTTTTGGCTCGTCCCATCTTTTTGAAATTCTACGGCATGGGCCTCTGTCCCTTCGGCCAGTTGCACTTCGGTGACCCGGCTGCCCAGATTGGTGGTAATACCGATTTCTGCGTTTAATTTCCATAGATCTTCATCCAGGCGGGCACGATCCACTTGAAAGGTGGGAAAGATAGGAAGGATATTGGATCCTATTTCTGAGCATTGGGTTAAATCAAATTCTTTGCGTGGGTCATGGAAAAAGTAACGTAAACCGTTTTTAGGTAATTGGTTTAAATAGCAGTAAGTGGAAAGGCCCAGGTCGCGGATCATAAAGAATCCAGCCACGCCAACCGTGGACTCGCCCGGATTCCAGTGGGCCTTTGTGTTTTTTTCCAGAACCAGGATTTTAAGATCTGGATGTTTACGTTTGAGGTAGCGTCCCATCATCCCGGAAGAGAGGCCGCCGCCCAGAAAAATCACGTCGTAGTCAAATTCCATTGTTTTAGCCATTTCATACCCCTGACTGCATGGATTTAAGAAGATAGAGAGCAGTTTTGTCCGCCCTCGTTGGACTGAACCCAGTATACAGCCCTTTGCAGGAGTTCGGCGGCATTTTTTAGATTCAGCTTATCCTTGATTCTTTCACGGTAGGTTTCTATGGTTTTGACGCTTAAGCTGAGCTTCTCGGCGATTTCGCGGGTGCCTATACCATTGCCAAGAGATTCAAAAACCTCCAGCTCACGGTTGGTCAATGCCGAGACCTCTCCCGTTCGACAGCTAGATTTCCCATGGACAAATCTCAGAAGAATAGAACCCATCCACTCTTCTTTGAGGTAAAATTTGCCCTTTAAAATCATGCGCACAGCTGTTAGAACTTTATCCACGGCTTCGTCTTTGGCCATATACCCTCTGGCACCTGCGCGAATCGCTCTCTCAGCGTAGAGGCTTTCCGAGTGCATGGATAGAACCAGAATGCGAATAGCTGGGAAACGCGAGTAAATTGTCTTGACCAATTCAAGCCCGTTCATGCCCTTTAGGGAGATGTCCACGATCATTGCCGTAGGTTTTACTTTTCTTAGATCTTTCAGGGCCTCCTCAGCGGTCTCGGATTGCCCGCAAACCTTCAGGTCTTCTTGCTGATTGATGAGGTCCACCAACCCCTGACGTACGATGGGGTGGTCGTCTACGACGTACACGGATGAGATTTTTCGCAAGGATGAGTTTTCATCTGGAGTCATAATCATGACTTCCCTCCCTTTTCAGGTTCATATTTTCTAGCCATGGGTATTTTGCAGATCACTTGCGTGCCCGCACCTGGGGTGGAGTTCACTTCAATCTCCCCATGGACGAGCCGGGCACGATAGTTCATGGTGTGCAACCCCATCCCACTACCGGAGTTCTGATCTCGAAATCCCTTTCCATCATCTTTTACAGCTAGTAGCAAGTGATCCTGATTTTGATCAAGAGTGACCGTGATGCGGCTGGAATCGCTGTGCTGAATTGCATTTGAAATAGCCTCTTGTGCGATACGAAAAATATGTGTGGATACTTCTTCGCTTGGATTTTCCACTATGGAGTGAGAATAAAACCGACAGTCAATTTGGAAGGTTACGCCCATGGATTCTGTATGTTGTTGCAAAGCTGCGCTGAGCCCTTCCTCAGAAATGGTTACAGGCGAAAGGCCGCGGGCGAGACTGCGGGTGAGAGAGATGGCCTGGCGCACAGAGCTTGCGATAGTCCCTATCTCTTTGGCTTCCGGGAGATTGAGACGTGCAAGTTTTTCCTCCAGAAGCTTGCAATTCAAGCCGATAGCCAGGAGGTTTTGCCCTAATCCATCATGTAGGTCATGACCGACACGCGACCGCTCTCGTTCACTGATTTCCAGAATCTCTTTCTCCATACGTTTTCGCTCTGTTACATCATTAATAACAAGAACCATGCCAGAGCCATCGCCATTAGGTTGTCCGAGGGGGGCTGCCGCAAGATTCAGCTCAAGGAATGTTCCTCTCGGGTCCCTGACTACCAGTTCATAGTCCATTACACTAAAACCGGACCTAACCCTTTCTGAAAGGATTTCAAAAGACTCATTATTCATTAGAAAGCCTTCTGGCATTGGCTGATTGAGGCATTTTGCCACCGGGATCTGGAAGATACGCTCCGCAGCAGGATTCCAGATCACCACGTTTTTGCTTGCGTCGATTCCTAGAATTGCAACCGGCGAAGCCTGAATAATGGCCTCAAGGGTATGGTTGGCTTCAGTTAAGCGGTCCTGAGCCAAAACCTGATTTGTGATGTCTGTCAAAATGGCAATAAAGCGAATCACTTTGCCCTTTTTGGATAAAACAGGGACAATACTGGTCTTGGTCCAATAAAAGGTCCCATTGCGGGCTTTATTGCGAAATTCTCCGTGCCAGACTTTGCCTTGTTTTATAGTACTCCACATCTGTGCGAAAAATTCACGGCTGTGGTAGCCGGAATTTATAATTCTTGGGTTTTTGCCTAGCAACTCCTCTGAGCTGTAACCCGAGATGGAGCAAAACTTCTCATTGACATAGATAAGTCTGCCATCAGTGTCGGTTACCGCAACCGTGGCGTGCTGGTCCAGGGCTTGAATCAGCGAGGCGGTCTCTGTCTGTGGACCCACCCCAACAGACATTGGAAGTCCGATTTTTGAAGCACGTTGACCATTTGTGGCTTGAGATCGGGCCTGCATGGTTGGCTATTCTTCTGAATCTCCCAAGGGACAATAATCTACAATTCCACTGATGGGGCAGTTCTCGCGTGCCTCGTCCATCTTTTCCTGTTCTTCGCTTGTGATAGGTTGACGCTTGATATAAGATCTACCGTCCTCATCAAGGGCAAAAACCTCGGGTAACAAATTCATGCAGAGTTCACATCTACAGCACTTCTCCGAGGTTGCATAGCGTCCCTCGCTTGTTTTCTTATTAGGTGTTATTCCCTTCCCCATCCGCACCTCCGATGGCAAACCCCGGCGAAGCCGCGGTTTTCACGTTGATTCAAATTCCGACAGTCGTCTCCAAACTTATGGTATACTCTAATAAGTGTATAAAACGACCACCTTATCCTAATTATGCGGGAGGGTAAGGAGCTATGGCAAGGTTTTTTTACCAAAATTGATCTGGAGGGAACTAGTATGGAGCTTAAATTAAAACTAGAAAACCGTCTGACACGCGTGAAAAATGACTTCGTATTTCGTTGGAAATTTGATCACACCTACCGCAATTTTTTGGCCGAGGACGGTGAAAAAAATTGGAAGGCCTATGATGACTTTACCATCGCCTTCACATCTTTAGATATTGACTACATCATTGAAAACCCCTTCAAGATCGAAGAATGGAAGTCAGAGTTTCAACCTCATGTCCCAGGGCTTTACCAGCATCTATTGCAATGGGTTTATGCTTGTACTCAGGTCCTGAGGTTTTTTCCTCCCCGCTTTTTTAGGCACTCTGAATTGATTAATGGCGTTATGAGCATTCACTCTGAGCGCCTACGATTAATGGGCTTTCTGGTTTATGCCTTTAAAGATGTCCTTGCACTTGAGGATCTCGACGACTACCAGCCCTTGCATGTTGAAACCTATTTCTTCAAGGACGAAAACCAATGTCAAAGTGTAGACCGCCTGGTATTTTTTCTACTCCAGGAATCCTTCTCACAAAAAAAAGTAGTCGAGTTGCTGACCACAACGCTCAAAAATAAAAAATCCTCAGCCGCAAAGGAATTAGCCAAGGTCGTGGACCATTATCAGGCACAAGTGGAGTTCTTTGCCAAGTCGGTACGAAAACTATGGGACCTTGAACCAGATATGAAGGCTGGGTTCACACTCAAGGATTCACCGCGTCTGCATTATTTGGAGCGTTTTCCTGACTTTGGCAAGCTAGCGAAACTTCTTCAGTCCTGTGATGGCGGGTTTTTGGATCGAATTCAGAGCGAGATGGATGAGATTTGTTTTGAATATGGACTAGGAAAGCGCGAAAGCGATCCCATCGTTTTCGAGAGGGATTTTACGCTGGCTAAGGAGCAGCAAGATGAGTATGGCAAGCTCGTCTCAAAGGTGATGAATGAATTTAGCGGAAAACTGTCAGATGCAGTGGATGAGATGGGCAAGGATAATGACAAGGTCATCCAGGATACGCGTGACAAATTACTACGTCAGTCCTATGCCCAGCTTCTCAAGCCGCAATCCTTCAAGCAACAGTTTCAGACGGGGATTTACGAGTGTTATACCACCGAAATGCGACGAATACAATGGCATTTGCAAGATGTGCTCAAGTTGGTGAACGAGACAGAGCTTGGCACTCTCACAGATAACGATTATCAATTAATTGATGTCGTCAAGGAAATTGCTTTTTGTGAAGGGTTCTCCTATACCATCGGTTACCAGAACATGTACCACGTGCATCACATGAATCCCTTTGCTCTTTGGAATGTCCAGCAATGTCACGAAGAACTTAAACATTACCACGGTGTCAGGGCCCTGCTAAATAAGGTGGGAATTCAAACCGAGAATCTCGACGAGGAATTCTTGGCGTCCACCTGGGTGGAACCGGATGCTGACGCATATCATGACCAGTATGTTGTATTTATGGTGAATTTCCTGGGTGAAATTCATAATATGCGTGCCTATTGGCTCTTGCATGAAGCCTTTGACAATGAGGTCATTACTCAGGTTTTACAGTGGATTTTCGATGACGAGGTCGTGCATAAAAAAATATTTGGAATGCACTTCAATTTCCTGAAGCAGTCCGAGAAAAACTGGGAGAAAAATACCTATGAATGTCTCAGGGATCACGGTCTAGGTATCCATCAGGCACAACGCTGTCCAAGATTCACAGAATTGATGCGAAAAATAGGTCGTTACTATTCCAAATCAGGAAAAACCACGGCCCTTGATTTTCTAAACCGCAGTTTTCGAGCCCAGTACCTCGAAGTCAAAGGTTTGTTCAGCGAGGACGTCTTCAAAATGTCAGAGTACGACTTCAGACGCGAACATCTAAAAGCCTATGCCTTTTAGTAAGGATTCGGCTTGGCAACAGGCATTATGACTTAGTCATAACATACCAAAATAAAATAGTTTAATAGTTCTTGACATAAAACTCCTAGATTGGGGATAATTGTTTTGAACGAACGTTCGTTCGAATGGAGGGTTATGGAAACCATCGATGCTTTTGGCTATCAATTTACGGAGCCTAATCAACCCCTGTCGAGGGTCCAATTTACAATCGATCCCAGGGATCTGGAACCGGAGAAGTGCTTGGTACAGGTGGCTGGTTGCGGGCTATGTCATACGGATTTGTCATTTTTCAGCGGTCAGGTGAAAACGCGTAAATCGCCACTGATTCTGGGGCATGAAATCAGTGGAACCGTTGTAGCCGCAGGGAGTCAGTCCCAAAAACTACTTGGAAAAAATCTAGTGATCCCCGCGGTTTTGCCCTGTGGAGAATGTGGGCTTTGCCGGAAGTCGCGCGATAATATCTGTCAGTCGCAGTTGATGCCAGGCAATGATTTTGATGGAGGATTCGCCTCGCATGTCATTGTACCGTCGCGCTTTTGCACTCCCCTCCCCCAAGATTTGGGCGAACTGTCTCTGGCTGATTTAAGTGTAGTGGCCGATGCCATCACCACTCCATACCAAAGTCTTTTGCGCAGTGGAACACAGGAAGGCGACCTTGCCATTGTTATCGGTGTTGGAGGAATCGGCAATTATATGGTGCAACACGCTAAAAATGCGGGTGCCACTGTCCTAGCAATTGATGTTGATGATCTAAAACTCCAGGCGGCCCAACGGCATGGAGCCAGCTATACCCTCAATTGCAAAGAACTCGATGAGCGTGAGCTAAAAAAGGCGGTGCGTGCCCTGGTCAAGGAACATGGGCTTCCCTTAGATTCATGGAGAGTTTTTGAAACCAGTGGAACCGGTGCTGGACAAGCCAGCGCTTTCGCTCTACTTTCCTTTGCCGGCACTGTGGGTATCGTGGGCTTTACCATGGAAAAACTGCCCCTGCGCCTGAGTAATATCATGGCTTTTGATGCGGATATCTTTGGAAATTGGGGCTGTCGCCCGGAACTGTATCCGCAAGTTGTAAACGACGTCATCGATGGGAAGATTCAGGTGCTTGAAAATATTGAGCAAAGACCTCTTAGCTCCATCAATGAGGTTCTGCCTCTCGCGTTGGACCATAAACTGAACAAGCGCATAATTTTCACCCCTTAACCATTGTGGAGTCCTAATGAAAGACCATAATCTTGTTTCAGATCTAAAGTACAGAGAAATCAAAGTTGAAAGGCGACCCCTGTTAAACAACCAGGACCAGGAGATTGAAGGGTTGTTTAATACCTGGATCTTTCTGGATAACCCCACTCAGCTCAACTCCTATACCACGGGCGCGATTAAGGAAATCATCCTCGCCTTTCGCCAGGCTTCCTGTGATCGTTCCAGCGTGGCAGCCATATTTACAGCCACGGGTGAGAGAGCTTTTTGTACTGGCGGTAACACCAAGGAATATGCTGAATACTACGCCGGAAATCCACAGGAATATAAGCAGTATATGCGACTGTTCAATGATATGGTCACCCAGATTCTTCTTTGTGACAAGCCCGTCATCAACCGCGTCAACGGAATGCGTATCGGCGGGGGCCAGGAGATCGGCATGGCCTGTGATTTTTCAATAGCCGCCGATACGGCCCGGTTTGGACAGGCCGGCCCCAAACATGGTTCAGCCCCCGATGGAGGCTCTACAGACTTTCTGCATCTTTTTGTGGGAATCAATCGAGCCATTGAGTCCTGCACCGTCTGCGAACCCTGGAGTGCTCATCAGGCTTTACGCATGGGGTTGATTAATCAAGTCGTTCCCGCACTAAAATGTCAAGATGGTAGTTTTCAGATCAATCCTTTCGTGTATCTGGATGAATCCCTGGACGAGTGGGGCAATCCACGTTTTGGAACCTTTAAATCCGGAAAAGACAAAGATGAAGCCAAAGTTATGGCCTCGGAATGCAAACCTGATTTAGCCCTGCTGGATCAGGCCACGGATCGCATGGCCTTCTCGCTGGCAAATACAATGCCCGATTGTCTGCATAAAACCCTTGAGTCTCTGCGCAAGAAAAAGCTGGAACATTGGCAGAAAAACTGCGAAACCAACCGTTCCTGGCTGGCATTGAACATGATGACCGAAGCCAATGCCGGATTCAGGGCTTTTAATGAGGGACCCAAAGGTCTGCGTGAAGTGGATTTCATTAAATTGCGCCGTGAACTCGCCAAGGCCAGGCCCTGGAGTGAGAAATTGATCTCGGAGGT
The DNA here is from genome assembly GCA_964600955.1 of uncultured bacterium. GTDB lineage: Bacteria > Muiribacteriota > UBA6191 > UBA6191 > UBA6191 > CAZRLV01. The sequence goes on along the minus strand of CAZRLV010000120.1, from coordinate 1,762 downwards.
TATGCCGGGGGGGGAGTAGGGAGGAAAGGCTGAAGGCTGTAAGGCAAGAGAAAAGTCCTACCGCGTCATCCTGAACTTGATTCAGGATCCATCTTTTCTTCACCTATAAGCCTTAAAGCCCTCAGCCTTACAGCCTTTCTTCCAAGATGGATTTTAGATCGTGGTCCAGAACGACGAAGTTTTGGGTTATTTAGGAGAAATTGAGATGGCAGAAAATTTGGAATTGACCTTGGTTTTTGATGGGCAGGTGGCCGAGATTACGCTGGGTCCTCCTCCGGGAAATATTCTGGATGAGGCTTTGATGGATGAGCTGATTGCCAGCTTTAAAAAACTGGACTCATCGGAATTCAAATCTCTTAAGGCTATTGTCATTCAGGGGGCTGGCAAGCATTTTAGTTTTGGGGCTAGCGTGGAGGAACATCTTCCAGGCAAGGTCGCTGATATGCTGCCAAAATTTCATCACCTCATCGCTACGGTGATCCAATCCCCGGTCCCTACCGTTGCCAAAGTCAAGGGTGCCTGTCTGGGAGGAGGATTTGAACTGGCTTTGGCCTGTTCGCTTTTCTTTTGTGAAGAATCATCCTCTTGTGGGGTTCCTGAGATTCAGCTCGGTGTTTTCCCTCCTCCCGCTGCGGTCTTATTGCCATTCAAAACCACCCAGGCCCGTTGCAATGAGATGATTCTCTCGGGGATGAAATGCAAGGGAGCGGACCTGAAAGACTGGGGAATAGCCAACCGCGTTTGTCCCAAAGGAGAGCTAGAGCCTCTCATTCGCGGTTTTCTGGAAGAGCAGATTCTACCCCACAGTGCCTCTTCACTAAGACTGGCGCATCAGGCGGCTCAGATGTCGATTCAAAGCCATTATGAGAACTTGATAGGCCGTACAGAGATTCTCTATTTGCAAAATCTGATGGAGACCGCTGACGCCAAAGAGGGGCTGGAAGCCTTCCTGGAAAAACGCCAACCCCAGTGGAAGAATTATTGAAAGGCTATCGCGAGCCATGCCTCGCACCCTACGGAAATAAAAATGCCAATAGAAACCATAAGTTCTTCAGCAAAAAATGAAAGTCTCGAAGAGATTTTGCGTGAATCCAGTCGCTTGATGGCTACCAATGGGTTCCATGGCACGAGCATGCGTGATCTTGCCAGACAGACTGGGAGAAGTCTTTCAGGTCTATATCATTATTTTCAAAACAAGGAAGATCTCCTCTATCTGATTAATTCAGTGGGGTTTTCATTCCTGCTGCAAACCTGGCAAAACCTTGAGCCTCAGTTCGAGCAACCGAAAGAAAAACTCTATGCCTTGATCTACTCTCATACAGCCTATTATCTAGATCATATGCACGAAATGCGGGTTATGACCTGGGGGACGCAACCCCTGACACCCGAAAAAGCCGCAAAAATCAAAGAACTCAAAGAGCTTTATCTTAAGGCTTGTATGCAGGTATTGAGGGAATTCAAGGTTCAAGATGAGAAACCTCTCTCAGAAAAATCCCTGCAGCGTCAGGCCTATTTGCTTTTTGGAATGATGAACTGGCTTTTTGCTTGGTATGAGCCTGGTGAGTACGGCAGTCTTCAAGATCTGGTGGAGGATATTTTTCGCACCTTCCTGGTGGGCTTTTGTGGCTCAATTAGTGATTTTAGCCTTGAGGGATGTCACTCAAAGCTGGCAGCAATGGATCCAGTGTCGCAAAAATCCTATAGCGCGGATGGATTCTCAAATCTCAAGAAAGTAGGGTAAATCATGTCAAAGTTTGAAGAA
>CAZRLV010000119.1:0-9896 GCA_964600955.1 uncultured bacterium | reverse complement strand
CGCTCTGTGAGCAGCTTGTAGAGCGGGCGTGTTACTACAGGTTCCAAACCCAGGTCGTAGTGGGATTGGGGCCATAGACCGCCAAATCTCCAATGATGGATTTTTCTTGTGTAATACTGCGAATCAAAGAACTTATGTCTGATAGCTGTATGACCAAATCTGAAGTTGAACGATGGGCCTGAAAAATGAAAATAATGATGCATACAGACAGGAACAATACAGTCCAGAACTTCAGTATTTGGCTTTCTCGTATGCGCATGAATCTATTTTTTATTGAATCAGTGTAACCCGCTCCGGTCGAAGTTTCTTAAGATGCCTTGGGTACAGCAAGGCAAAAAAATTGGGAAACCTGGATACCTCTACCAGCTCATTTTGAACGGCCCAACGCCCCTGATTCATCAAAGTCATGAGCAAAGACTGCGAGAGATTCACTCTCAGATCAAGATTCTTTAATGTTCCTTCGATCTTGAGCGGGTCTGTTCCCAGGATGTTCTTGAGACTCACCACGGATTCGATTTGGCGTGTTTTGAGGAAGTTTTCTGCCAGAAGATAAGCCTGAACAAGGCGCTCCAGGGTTTCAGGATGCTCGCTGGCAAAGGAGGACTTGCAGATTAGGTTAAAACTCTTGAGATAGAGCCCAGGAACTTCCATCACCAGAAAATTATCCTTGAGAAGCTTGCCAGCCTGCGAGATAAACGGTTCGCGCATAGAAAAGGCATCGATGCTGCCAGAATGCAAAGCCGGGGTCAGTTTTTCAGCCTTGAGATAACTCAGCTCAACCGAGGATTCGGAAATGCCGTGCTTTAACAAGAATAAAGAGAGAAAATAATGCACCGCCGAACCTTTTTGGGTGGCAATTCGTTTCTCATGCAAGTCCTTAGGAGTGCTGATCCCACGATCTTTTCGCGCGGCAATTTTACCCATATTACGCGAACTGCCGATGGAGGCAAAAAGGCGTAGATCGTCACGGCTGAAGGCAGCCACAACAAACGGCGTCTCGGCCGCTGTGGCTACGTCAATTTTTCCTGCATAAAGCCCATCTCTCAAGGCACGCTTGCCACTGGGGAATTCAAGAAGCTCAACCTCAAGACCCGCTTGTTTAAAAAGTCCCCTCTTCCAGGCAATCAAAGTCAGCCAATTCACAGGCTCGGAAGTACGACTCAGTCGTAATTTAAGCGGTTTTTGAACCGCTTGTAGACTTGCAGGCTTTGAAGGGTTTTTAAGGCCATAAAGCCAAATCAAAACCAGCAACAGACTAACCGGCACCATAAGTAACCAAAGACTGTTGCCACGTTGTCTAGAAGTAAAACGAGATTCCATTGCATTCACATGGTACACCTCCGTGATCACTCCAACCAGAGCTTTCACGGCTCGATTTGGGCCTACCCCATCAAAGGAAGCAGTAGAAACAATTGTTTCCATTAATTCTATTGCTTCCTCTTGTCTTTCTCCTATGTCCTGTATTCTCTCTCCTCATCCATTCCTCAAACTCTTTAGTTCCGATGGTTCTTAGTTCCTTCTTTCTCTTCAACTTTTCGTGCCTTTCGTGGTTAAACTCCCCCCTACTTATACACAATCACTGCGTCCTCGATGCTTTCTATCATAGCCTTTAAATCCCTGAGATGGGTTTCGTTTTCGGCTCCTTGAAACCCTTTGACTGTTTTGGATTTCTTTAGGGCGTCCAAAATATCGCGTTTGACCATACGCAAACTATGGCGGGCGTAGAGCCTTGATTTTCCAGGAAAGCTTTTCTGCTTGAGTAAAAATCCTCCTAGATGACGTACATAGAATTTTTGGGTTTCCATTTCCAGGGAGCTGAATTTGACTTTTTTACCCTTGGAAGCGGCAGGCAGTTTGGCAAATACCATTTCATGGAACTTCTCAAAAAGCTCGGCCTGGGTAAAAGGTTTTTTCTCGGCCACGACGTGATAATCTGCGATCAATCCGAGACGCTTGGGGCTGATACAGGACTGAATCACCGACTCTCTCAGATTTTTTAGATAGGTGTTGACCGAAATGGGGGTATTGCGCCCTCTCTTCCAGGGACTCAAACGCGCCTTGGAGATCAACGAAGCCGGCACCTTAATAGGCGACTCTGAGAATACGTTTTCCTTTAGAAACTTCAGAGTTTTCATTTGTTGCTTTCTGGACACAGCGACATAAGGCAGCCTACCCTTTGGGTCATTCACATGATCGCGGTTCATATAGACCCCCCCGATATAGCGCGAAACACTGGCTGCCTTTTGAAAATACTGGCCCAAGAGTGTGGCTAGCACCTCACGAAAATTATGAAACTCGTCTCCGGTGGTCACCCATTCTTTTTCAACGGAATTGAGAAGACGCTGCACGATGGTGATTCGATCCTGGGCCACTTCAACGAGATCATCTCCAAGATCATAAGAACTCACCAGCGGGTCAATCCCCTGAGCCGCGTCCTCGTCCGTTCCATAATCCAGACCCCTGGCCCTCAGGGATGAAGCGATTTTCTCAAGCCCCTTGCGCATGAATTTGCCCTTAATGGGTCGATACCCATATTCAATGGCCAAATAGTCATAAGCCCCCAGAGAATTATTCATATACAGGCCCTGATTTTTTGGGTCCACAGCAATATTTAGGTCCTCATAATCCATAACTGAGCCACTGGGCTGATGGGTCCGATTCCATTTGGGATCACGCAGGTTCTTGACTGAAACCATGGCAGAACCCTTAAAATTATGGCGAAGGCCCAGGGTATGACCAACTTCATGCATAACCAGAGTCTTGATATAAGCGCCAATAAATTCTTCCTTCCAGAGTTTGAAGCCCTTATGATCAAGCTTTTTTTGCATGCGTTGCCCCAGGATGGCAAAATCGCGCGCCGCGCTGGCGGCAAGGGGAGCCTCGCAAAGATAAAGCCCATGATCCATCAGAGCCTTTTTGATCTCTGGGGGCAATTGGGACGGCATTTGCGAGAAACCTGCCTGGGCCCCCTGATGCTGGGCGCCAAAAAGATCAGCCTGACGTGCCATATGACGGATCCAGCCCGCACTGACGATGATGTCGGCGTCTAAAATTTCTCCGGTCTCTGGATTAACACGATGAGGGCCAATGGCCAAACCTCCGGTATCTGCGGCCCATGTAATGGTTGAATACCGCACATCTGACGGATCCCACCCCTGACCTTTTTGCGGCAGACGCACCTCTACAGCACCCACCAGACCCACCTTTTCAAAGGCTTTGTTCCACTCCAAGACCCCTGCCCGCACGTATTTACGATAAGGATAGGGAATGGTGGAATCAAGATGGAAAACCACGGGTTTTTCGACCACAGACTCTCGCGAACCCGGATGGGACTTCTTTAAAGGCCAGCGCGTAATCAAACGCTCGATTCCATCATCTTTCAAGGCATTGGAAAAATCCATATGGTCCACAGTGAAATACCCAATACGATCATCCGCAAGGCGCGGCCTGTAAGAACTCTTGGCTTTTTTCACCAGGGAAAAATAAAGCCGTACCTGATTTGACTTGGCCCCTTGTCTCCCCCCGGGCTTCACACGCAAAGTGGTCTGCACCTCCAGCTCAAGATTTTTTGGAAAGCCCTTCATCCTCGACCAGAAGGAATTTTTCACATCAATGCCTTGAATCCCAAAAATTTTCATAATCCATGGGGGGACCGTAGAACTGGCGGCCCCAAAGAAAAATGGATTGAGGTTGATTAAAAAAGCGTTTTCATTGCGAGCCGCAACAATGGGAAAACTAAATACCAGAGAGTCCAGATAGGCTTTATCGACGGCCTCCTGATCGGGAGTCTTTTTTCTGGCCTTATGGTAAAAGTCCTTCTCGAAAAGGGCCAGTTTACGCCCAATTTTTCGAAAATAGAGAACCTTTTGGTCCATGGTCCAATGCGGCATCATATAACCGAGCATGCCGCGCGAAAGACTGGCGAAGTAAAAAAACTCCTTTTTGAGAGCCGCTTTGGGCACTTCCATAAATAGAGTATTGTCTTCGCAATAAAGATTGAACAATCCAGGAATTTTTTGAGCTTTCTTAATTTTATCTTTGATCTTGGGGTATTTAGGTTTTTCTTTGGGCTTTTTACGCGTAGGCCGGGCCTTTTTGGCGGATTTTTTAGGCCTGGCAGCCTCAAGTTCATAGGCAAGGCCAGGGGAATTGACAGAAAAAAGAAGGAGAGCGAATAAGGGGACTAAGAAGCGCATATAAATTAGAGTTTCCTTTCAGGTCTGAAATTTGGGATTTTCTGGTATAGACATTCTAATTGCTGGTTCTGGAGAAACAATAGGAAAGTTTTGGGGAAGGGAGCAGAGGAATGGATTAGGAGAAGGAACTAGAGAACTATCGGAAGTAAAGGAATCATCGGAATTGGGAAAGAAAAGAGGAAGCAATAGAATTAATGGGAACAATGGAATGGGGAATAAAATACCGTCATCCTCTGGCTTGACCAGGGGATCCATTCAAAAGGTTAGGGAAAGGCTATAAGGTAGTTAGGCTATAGGCTTTAAGGTAAGAGAAGAGGCAACGGTTGGCTTCTTGCATTTCAAAACCTTACAGCCTAAACCCCTTCAGCCTTACAGCCTTTCTTCAAAGATGGATCCTCCGGTCAAGCCGGAGGATGACGGGGTGGTGGTTTTCTTTCTAATTCCTTTGATTCCTATGATTCTTGATTCTTGATTCTTGATTAGGTTTTCACGAATTCGGGGGTCTGAAGAAACAGTTTGTGGATAGGTGGCAGTTGGTTTTGCAGGTTTTCATGAACTGGTAGTGATCCTTGCAGGTCGGACTGTCTAGAATTTCGTCGAGGCTTTCTTCAAAAATATTTCCCAGGGGCCTGTGGTATTGGCAGGCATAAAGATTTCCGTCATGTTTTAGAATGAGAGCATTGTCGATCACCGGACATTGCTGGTGCAAAAAGGTTTGGGGATTTTTTAAGTAGGCCTTATAGGCCTCAAATTGATGGCTTAGATTATCAATCTTAGCCCCCTTCTCCTTTAAGAAAATCAGGTCATCGAGGGCAGCCATAACCTCGGAACCTGACCCTGGCCATAATTGGTCCGGGTCCTGGTCTGGGTTTTGATACCAGTGCTCATCCCGATGGGCGTGAAAGGGTTGAACGATTATGTTGAAAAAGATGCCTGCCAGATAGGGATGATCCTCGACCCAGCGCGCCAGAGCCCCTATCTCAGAGAAATTTGAGGCGCAAAAGATGGTGTTGATATGCACCTCAAGCTGCCCTGCCTGCTCTCTTAAAACCTCGATCTTATGATGCACAAGCTCAAAATGCGACTCTGATCCCCAGGGTCGAATTGGGTCGTGAGTCTGAGCTGTGACGCCTTCCAGGGGGAGAGTGAGCATTTTAAGGCCGGCTTGCTGAAGTTGATCGATCAGAGCTGGTTCCAAACAAGTCCCATTGGTGGTGACCTGGGTATCAAATCCCAGATCCGCGCAGTATTGCAGGGTATTTAAAATTTCACGATCTAAAAGTGTTTCACCGCCGGAGAAAACAATACGGTAGGGAAAACTCACCCGCGAGGCAAAATCAAAAAGAAAGGTCCTCAAGGCCAGGGGCAATCTGGGGTCAGGCCGAAACCGATTCTTCCAGGAATAACAGGTCGTACACTGCAAATTACAGGTATCCACCAGGGACAAACATAAAATATTAGGAGGAGGCCAGTTCATGATTCTTGTAGGTATTATATACTGAGTTTTGGAAGAAGGAATCAAAGGTAACATAGGAATGGGAAAAGAGAAGAGTAGGAAGGAGCCACACAAAAGGTCCTGAAAATCTTACTTCCTCTGATTCCTATGATTCTTGTCATCTAGACAAAAACAATCCTGATTCTCTTGTTATTTTTCTGGACACGGCTTTTTTGAGGTTTTCTTTTTCAGCATAAATTAAAATCCTTGCGCGGGCTCGGGTGATGGCTGTGTAGACCATTTGACGGTTAAGAAGACTTGGTGGGGCTTCTTCGGGAATCACTAAAAACACCTGATCAAACTCAGAACCCTGGGATTTATGAACGGTGATGGCAAAACTAAGCTCCCAGGCTCGTATTTTCGATAGGGTTAGTTTTTGATACCCTTGACCCGCCTGAAAATACACCCAGGGGGTGCCTTGCGCTCCAGGAAGGTAGATCCCGATTTCACCGTTGAACAACCCGCTGTGAAAATCATTGGCCGTCACCATCACAAGTGCGCCTGGAAACAAAGGTAGAGATGACGCACCTAGTCTGGGTGCTAGAAACTCCGAAATGATCTGATTCAGCCTTAAAACACCGTAAGGCCCCTGGCGCATAAGCGCTAAAACCTGACCCTTGCGGGCTTTTTCAAAAAGCTGGCCCAATTCTAAATCATCCGGTTCTCTGCCCTGGAGTCTACCGAGAAGTTTTTGATAGCTTCCCACTTCGTCGTCTTCTAAAAAAATCTGCTCAAGCCAGGTTTTGAGATCTGCCTCAAAACTGCCCTCACTGGAAATCAGAGTGTTCTCTGAGTTGCGTAGAGCTTCACTCAAGTTTAAGATGGGAAATGCCTCTGGCAGTTTTCCCTGATTCACCGCTTCAGAAAGACGAATAACCGCCAGATTACTGCGATAATTCCGGCGTAATTCAACAAAGCCATCTCCTAAAAAACCAGCCAATCGGTTCATAATATCCGTAAAGGCCGCACCGGCATTTACCGAGGGCAGTTGATCGCGATCTCCGATCAAGACCACTCGCGTACCCGGTCTAAGGGCCTGAAACAAATCAGACATGAGTAAAATGTCTACCATGGAGGCCTCATCGACCAGTATCAAATCGACATCCAAAGGCAATCCGGCATGATAGCGAGGTCCACGGCGTCCAAATCCTAGGGCGCGATGCAATGTCTCTCCGCTAACCGGCTCGGCTTCTTGCTCCAGGAAGGGTTTGAGCTGTTGATTCACGGCCTCGGTCATTCTTTTGGCTGCCTTGCCCGTGGGAGCCACCAAACGAATGCGGTTTTTGTCAAACCCTGAAAGCAGAGCCACGGCAAGAATGCGGGCCATAACAAAGGTTTTACCGGTCCCAGGTCCCCCCGAAATAACGGAAAGAGTCGTATCAAACGCCGAGCGCACGGCCCGCTCCTGCCCACGATCAAGATCTGTACAAACGGAAGCAAGAAACCCGCTTGTAGACTCGGGAAGAGGAGCTAAATCCGCGCTGCGAATCTCTTGAACCTGCTGCTCCAACTGAAGCTTGGCCTGGAAATAGCGGGCGAACCCACAGAGTTTCCAAGTTTTACCCTCAGGGGTCACTCCCACCTGAAAGACAATGGGAGAATCCTTGAGTTCTAGAGGAATTTTGCCATATGCCGATGATTCCAACCTACCCACAAGAGGGGCAAAGCCTCCTTGTTCAAGCTCTAGCGCCAGAGTTTTCCACCTTGCCGGGTCCAATCTCGATTCAAGAAATTGAATACGCCTTTTGAGAACCGAAGCATAGAGGTCCAGGCAAATATTGCCCTGCTCCAGTTCTTTAAACAAAAAAAGAATCAAAAACCCAAGAAATTCCCTCTCTTGACCGCCCAGTCTTTCCCTTTGGGAACCCGGCATCCCATCTAGCAGTTCAGCGCAAAGCCGCAAAGCCAGAGATGGGTTTTGAAACTCCTCCTCCATAAAAGTCGAAAACTTAAGGGGGTCTGCGCTACTCCAGGAAGCACCAAAAGAGTCTGCCCTGGAAATTCTGGTCATATTAGAGTCCGATCTTGTAAAAGGCTGTAGGTGAAGAGAAGGCTGTGAGGCTGAGGGGGTTTAGGCTTAAAGGTGAAGAAAAGATGGATCCCCCGGTCAAGCCGGAGGATGACGAAAAGGGGGCCGTGGGATGACGGTATTTTATTCCCCATTCCATTGGTTCCATTGCTCCTATTGATTCCTCTTTCCCTCCCCATTCCGATGCTTCCTGTAGTTCCGATAGTTCTCTAGTTCCTTCCCCAATCTTCTTATTCCTCTTCCCCCATCTCCTTCATAACCCTGGATCGCAGTCGATCAACTTCGTCAGAATCCAGTCCATTTTTGTAGAGATGAAAAACCCCTTGCCCCGGTTCGCCCTGCATACCCCTTAAGAATAAATAGAGCACTCCGCCGATCTGTTTTTTTGGATCGAAGCTCGGTAGAGCGGCCCGGGCAAAGTCTAAAAAAGCCAGGGTGTAGATTTCAGCCTGGAGAAGGTAGCGCTCTTTTTGCATCTCATGCATGAGATGATCCTGCCCATAGTCCCCGCCAAGCTGATTGGACTTCCAGTCCGCGAGATAATAAAGCCCGTTATGCTCAAAAATCAGATCAACTGCGCCTCTCAAAAAAGACTGATCCTGGGTGGCTGAAGGGGTTGAAAGATAAAAGTCCATCTCATTGAGCCGATGGTTTGTAATCTTTACCAAGGTGGAGTCTGGATCATGCTCAAATAAGGGGGTATTCAAGGTCAGTCGTATCAGCTTTTCCACCGCTGGGTAAACCTCTGGATCGAAACCGTAGCGATGCAGGGTGGACTCTATGATTTGCGACTCTTTTTGAGCCAAGACCGTTTCAGAACTGAGATCACTAAAGCTGGAATAATCCAGGTTTTCTAGGATGTCATGCAGCATGTTTCCGGTACGAATTCCTCCGGGAAGTTCCAGTTCAGGGATTTGCGAAACCTCGGGTTCATCTTCTTTTTCTCGGTTTCCTAATCCGGGAACAAAGTCCTTGGAGAGCGTGGGTGATTTTCGCTTCAGACCCGAGAATGATTCCATTTTGAGCCCTCGATTTCGATGGTCCCTGGGAAACTTCAAGGTCGGGGTCTGCCCCGGTTCCAGGCTGGAAATCGACTTGGATTGCCTGGATGGAACCTGGGCAAGGCTCGAACCTGAAGCCGGTTTGAGTTTCGTGATCTGACCCTCGGCACAGTTCTCAAGGATCGGATTCAACCATTTACCAATGGCCATATAGGCAGGATCCGCTACGGGCAGATAAAGGGCTAGAGAAGCACGCGTACAGGCTACGTAGAACAATCTGCGCTCCTCCTGGTCTTCTTCGTTAGCAATCATTGACTTTTCACTATCACTGGGCAAAACCCCCAGTACCCTGGAGCTTTCACCACCGGACTGATCTCTGGTCTCATGATACTCCCCAAGAAACCCATCCATTTTCATGCGGGCTTTAAACCCCCCGGCCAGAAAAACTACAGGAAATTCCAGTCCCTTGCTCATATGCATGGTCATGATACTCACTCCGGGGTTATCACTTGAGATGGCATAGCTATCCTCATCCTCTGCGCGGGTGCGTATTTTCTCGCGCAAAGAGATGAGGCCCTGTAGTAGTCCGTGGGCGTCCCAGTTTTCACGAATATAAAGCGAGCGCAGACTATCCATGATCTGTAGATAGGCCGACAGGCTCTCTTCGAAGTCCAAATTCAGACAGTTTTTTAGTTTGAAGCCCGTATCTTGCAAAACAGACTGAAAAAAGCGGTTGAAATGGCCCGTGCTAAGCCAGTGATTCCAAATCTCGAATAACTCGCTGACAGGGTGAGTGGGCGCTAAGCCATGGGTCTGTCCCAGATCCTCATAATCCCATGCAAAAAAAGGAGTCAAGAGGGCCAGTTCCATGGCTGAGTTATCCGAAGGGTCGAGTGCGGCCTGGATCAAGTTCTGAAGATAGAAGGCTTCAATAGAGCTAAAAAGACTTGATTTCTTATAGATATAACAGGGAATTTCCATGGCCAGTAGCTGCTTTTCCACACGAACAGTCTCTTTGTTTGTACGCGTTAAAACCACGATATCCGAGGCCTTGAGCTTATGAACGCTTCCCTCACGATCTCTAAAACGAGGTGTCTCATGCAAGAGTCGTGGAATTTACTGAGCGATAAAATGATATGAGCGAGCACAGGCGGGCGCGGCGCGATGTTGATTTT
>CAZRLV010000118.1:0-9933 GCA_964600955.1 uncultured bacterium | reverse complement strand
ACGAGCGAGATGGCGGCCAATGCGCATACAAAGTAAAAAACGGCAGACGCTGCACCCAAAAACGCTATTTGCATCTGCATCATAGGGTGCCCGTGGCAAATGGAGGCAAGCACCACCCAGATAATTTAACTACTTTATGCTCCTCCCATCATCGATTTTTGCACTCTACCCTTGAATAGATGGCAGGTTTTTGGGGTTGATTTTTCACCTTGTGGCCTACTCACATCAACCCGTAACAAACCCCGGTTTTGGGGTTTCTTTTTCTTTGTAGTCCACTTCTTTTGCTAGCTCCTCTAGGATGGATTGAAAGTTCAGGTTTTCTTCCCATTGGATGCGCCGGTGGACGGCTCCAAAGTCTCCAGGGCATAAAGGATGCAGGTCGTTTAGGGCTGCAAGCCTTTGCTGGGTTAGCTTTAGGTTCCACTTTTTGAAATACTGACGAAATAGAGTTGCCTTGCCCTTCGCATTCATGGCGTTGAACTTTATTTTCTGATGAAACCTTCTCAGACAGGCATGATCTAGAAGTTCCATAAAATTCGTGGTGCAAATCAAAACACCGGGGTTTTGATCCATTTGCTGGAGAAGCTCGTTCACCTGGGTTCTCTCCCAACTTCTCTGCGCTGAGGCACGACTCGATAAGACTGAATCGATCTCATCCAAAAGCAAAATGGCCCCGCTTTTTTGTGCTTCTTTAAATGCGCCTGCTATGTTCTTTTCAGTGCCGCCTACCCACATAGAGAGAATGTCAGAGCAGGCTTTTACGATGACCCGTTTTTTTAGTTTTGAACCAATATAATGAGCAAACTCTGTCTTTCCGGTACCAGGGATTCCATGAAATAGCAGGTTGATCCCTTGTCCTCTAGTTTTGCTAATCGCACCGATCCGATCGATTGCAATCTGCGGGTCTAAATCTGTATTCAGTCCCGCCATCTGAAATGTCGTGCTTTTGATACGTTTTTGCTCTTTTTGCTCTCTCTCCACAAAACCTAGATGAGAGTTTAAGATCTCCTCGGTTATCCCAAGATAGTCCTTCGACTTAACCTTGCTACTCTGCACCACTCTCTGCATCACGCCTGCCGCCACGGCCACCGTACCCATATTCACGGGGTATTTGCGTGCCCATTTTGAGATTACGTTCTGGTTTAATGCCTTTTCCAAAGAGAAGTTTTGACGAGCCATCTTCCAGAGTTTCTTACGCTCACTCTCGCCGGGGGTCTCAAATTCCAAGGTGTAGTTGAACCGCCGTCTGACCGATTTCTCGATCCAATGGGTTTCATTGGTGATCCAGATAATTTTGGTCCCGTGGGTTTCAAGGAAATGATTGAGCCAGCCCTTGTCTATGCCTTTATAGACAGAGTCCTCACTGCGTAAGGTATTGAGCAAACAATCGGCCTCGTCCATGATGAGAATATCCCCGGGACCTGCCGTGATTTTAGCGTGGGTTAAGGCAAGCTTGAGATCGTTCTTGTCCTCACTGCCATAACCAATGCGCCGGACCCGCTTGCCATATTGATGGGCGAGGGATCTGGCCAGTTCTGTCTTGCCGCTACCCGGTTCACCATAGAGAATGATATTGGTTTGCTCCCTATCGCTTAGAAGCAGTCTCAGCAGTTTGCGCTTATCATGGCTAAGAGGAAAACTATGCAGTGGGTAAACGGGTTTTTGATCAAGAAAAAAACGCTTTTCATCAACCGGAGAATTTGAAAAGCCGTCCAAATAAGAAAGAACAGAGTCCGTCAGTTCACAATCCCAGAGATCACAACGACTATCCACAAGCCCTAAATCATCCAGGCGGTTTTCAACAAGATCTTTGAAATTAAAAGGATCATGTCGACTGCATCTTGCGATGATGGAGAGGGCATAAGAATCATGAAAGCTGTCAAATGCGCTATCCATGCTTTTTATGCGGTTCAGGCAATAGAGAAATTTCACCAACCAAATTTCAAACCCAGTAAGACCAAACATGGATGAAAGTTCTTTGATTCTAGTAAGAAGTCTGCCCGCCTTATACTTGGCGGCTCTTTTCAAAAGCAGGTCACGCATTTTCCGATAACCTCGGGAAAGATCAAGATCCCCATACTCACTCAGATGGTTCAGCGTGTCTTCAAATCCATTTCCCCGATGAGTATTGAAGCAACCAAACCAGGCGACGGCATCCTCCTTGATGGACGCTTTGTTTTGCATTTGCTCCAGTGAATTCTCAAGATCCAGTCCATCTGATACGACACAAATTTCATCAATCACCTCTCCGGTCTCCTGTGGACTCAGCAACCCCCAGAAAATAGATAATGAATGTAGATCTCCGTCCTCAAAAAGCCGCTTAAACACCGAGACCGCCAGGACAAATGCCTCAGATTCTCGCTCTGAGACAAAGCCCACGGTTTCAGAGTCCTCTCTATTTGTATTTTTCACCACATCAGTCATTGCTCTACGTCGTCGCATTAAAAACCCCTCTCTCCAGTCCACTACCACAACTAGAATGACATGCCAAAACGACAGCGTTCTGTCGCACTAACAATAAAATATATTTTTAAGCAAAAAACACAGGATTGACTAAAATACGTGTCACGTATAATCTACTAGTAGAGATGATTTATAGTTTCAACTGCAAAAAGACGCGACTGCTAGCAGAAGGAAAGCGAGTTAAGGCGTTTGAGAGCTTTGTCCGTCAAGCAGAACGTCGCCTTAGAGTTTTGGAGTGTGCTGACAGTTTGGCGGTGTTGAAAGCCCTCCCTAGTAATCGATTTGAAACTTTAAGCGGAAATAGAAAGGGACACTACAGCATTCGAATCAATTCGCAGTGGAGGATATGCTTTACATGGTCCAAAGACGGTGCCTGCAATGTCGAAATAGTGGATTATCATTAGGAGATAAGAATGACAAGAACACCAATACACCCTGGCGAAATCCTCAAAGAGGAATTGAACGAGCTTGAAATGACCTGTAGTGAACTGGCAAGTAAACTCAAGATACCAGCTAATAGAGTTTCTCAAATCGTGGCTTGCAAAAGAAGTATTTCGGCAGACACGGCACTGCGTTTGGGTAAGTGGTTTGGGACAGGACCTGAATTTTGGCTGAATTTACAAAAGTCATACGAGCTAGATCGAGCGAAAATTACCATTGAGATTGAATTAAAGAATATTACCCCTCTTTCGGTCGCCTGAGAACAACCAAAACTTAGACTCGGCTCCATCTTACGCCGTGATTTTCGATCTCTCGGGCCAGTCCGGGCTTCACCTGGCTTAGCTGATCAAGGTCGACTGGGTATGGGATTTCAGACCTTCTGAGGTCGTCGTGGATTTTGGCGAGTAGTTTTGCCGGTAGAGGCTTCTTTGAGTCAATCGCAATATCAATATCTGCCGGGGTCGAACTACCTCTCACACAAGAGCCGTAGATGATGAGATGACAGGAATAATCTTTGCAGCGCTTTAAAATCATCTCGCAGGCCTGGTTCACATATTCGCGGATCTCAACCGGTGGGTTCCAGACGCCTCGAGGTCTTCTCGTAGCAATGGGAGTTTTCACCGGCGGTTGAGGATCCTTCACCCCCAAATCCGAATCAGACACAGATCCACCCCCATAAGATGAAACCGCTTCATGCAGAAGCTCGATCATCATACTGCGATAGTCCTCTGGACTTAGGATAACCATATTGGGTATCCAGGCTTTGGCAAAAATCATAAACTCAAAGGAGTGATTAACCCGGTATTCCAAAATCAAGCCACCGTTATCAAGTTCTTCCAAAGTCTTCTGTGAGGCAAAATGTTTACGAGTCCTAAAATAATGTGCGCAACGCTGGTTGACCTTAACCTTCACGGTGCAGGGCTTACTATTAAAAAACAGGCCAATCGAATCCTGGAGGTAGGATTTCATATCAAATTTTTCGGGGTAAGTGAAGCCCTTATCAATGGGCTTTAAATCTCGAATCCGGTCCGTACGAAAAAGCTTTTCCTGATCACTTTGCTCTCCGTCCTTAAATTCCTCAAACCCGTATACATACCAGTGGTTATGGTAGCAAATGATCCCGTAGGGTCGGACCTGGCGCATAACGCCACTAAAGCGGTACGCAAGCACTCTGCGATTTTGAATGGCCATGCTGACCGTGACCAGCAATGAGCCGAGTTCCTCAGAATGCTCCCCGGCCGGGAAAAACGCGAGATAGTTCAATTCATTGAGCGGAGATGTCCTGGCCTCTTTAAGCACCTTGTCCAGTTGCCCCTCCAACCCTGGTGCGTAACTTTTCAGTAAAATCTTTGAAACCAAAAAAGCCAGATGCGCTTCGGGTTTGACCAACGGACCAGGGGGCTGTTCCTGTCTTAATGTAATTTTAAGAGCCTTGCGCCCATTTTCTACCACGGATTCACGATCAAGATGCAGGTAGAGTTCTTCGAGGTCGTTGAGGTATCTCTCGAAGGTACGTGGAACAATCCCCCATTTGGTGCAGAAATTCTGCTTAATTACAGACCCTCCAGACAAGAGCGTCCGCAAAAGATCAATCATACGTATGGTTTTTGGTTCATCCCCGGGCATCAATAAACCCCTTTTGCGTCAATCCATTGTCGCTTGAAGCTACCATCCATACCAACCATTTTTCAATACCACATGGCCATAAAATTTCCGAACTACGACAGATCCTGTCGCCACTGGCAACTAGGATGAAATTAACATGAGATAAAATGTATAGATGCAATATCATTAAATAGGTTGGACTCGATCGACTCATAGCGGGAACCTTTTCTTTTAACCAGGGTGAGCACTAGAATTTAATTTACAGGAGACATTATGATTTTGAACCTACATGGATTTGCCTCGGCAGGAAGTGGACGCAAAGCAAAATGGCTCAGAGAGCTATTTCCTGAAGAGAAAGTTATTTCGCCTGACCTACCCATTGCCCCCAGGAAAGTCGTAAAAAAATGCCTCCATATTCTTGAGAAACATGGAGATTCTACACAAGAAAAAAGGGATTTTATCGTGGGAACAAGTCTCGGGGGGTTTTATGCCTATCACCTATCTGCAGTTACTCAAACCCCCTGTCTGCTAATTAACCCCAGTCTCATCCCTTTTATAACCATGACCAGTCGAATTGGCGAGCAGAAAAACCTCAAAACTGGCGATTCATTTATTTGGGAACGTTCTTACCTTAAGGATCTGGCAAAATTATTTCAGGCTAGCTACTTAAAAGTACCCATCGGTTGGGCCAATATCGTGGTAGCACTAGATGACGATATTATTGATCATGAATCTTCCACGAAACATTTCAAAAAAGAATGCGGAACCTATACTGAATTTGAAACCGCCGGTCACCGGTTTGATGACCTCAGCCAGCTAAGTGAGTTAATGAAGGAACTAAGAAAGAAATGCCTCTACTACACCATGGACACCACTGTACAAGGCGAGTTTTATCGGGATATCTGGGACTTGGTTTAAAAAGAAGGAAAACCCATGCTAGATAGAACCAATCTCGTAAAGACGAGTAAATCCATAGTTTCGGAGAAATCCATACCCCCAGCACAGGGAGTATTTCGTCCTGACAGCGATTATATACAATGGGGACTTCCCACACTCGATGCTATGACAGGCGGATTTGAGAGCGGCACACTCACAGCACTTTGGCAACCGCTAGAGCATGCCTATGAGTGGTTTTACACTCTATCCCTAAATTTCGCTATCCATCAAAATTTACAAACAAGTATTTTCATACCTGACTCAGACCACTGGGGAGCTCTCATACCCGCACTAACCCGTCGACTTAGTGGACTATGTGAAAATCCCTGCCTTGAGCATTCAAGTCCAGAAGAAAGAGAGGTCTATTTTAAGGCCAGGAAAGAGATCAGAGACGCAAAACTAGATATTTATGAAAACTATCTAACCGTGGAAGAGGTTGAGCTAGGTCTGGACAAGCTACTAGAAAGAGAAAAAGAACAGCCTGAAATTGTTATTGTTAACTGTTTGGAGCCATTTGAAACAGAAATGTATGTCCATGATCTTAGTCATATTTACGGCAAATTGATGTCGTTACTCAAAACCTTTTCTGAGAAATCGGGAGCCGCTGTACTCATTCTGGCTACAAGTTTGCCAACCATAGCGGCAGCTTCTCTCAAACACATTGACACATTGCTGGAGCTTAGCTACCTCCCATGGGAGTTTTGGTGCACTTATTGTGGCCCCAAACCAAAAGAAGAGCATTTTTTTGAGATTAAAATGAGCTGCCGTTCTAGAGGCCTCGCAGGCAACGCCCCCATTCGATTGCTCTTTGATAAATATGGAATGAAAGAAGGCCCCTGGGGTTGGTCAAAAGAATCTCTATTGAGTTAGGGCTTGTTTGTCCCCAGAGAAACCCTAAAAAATGCATCCATATTCTTGGCAAACAGCGAGATTAAGAAACTGAAAAAAGGAGTTCAAATGAAGGATAAGGAATTTAGAAAACTATATCTAAAGGAGTTTCAAAAACTGGCCGGTGCCGGTTTCTCACAGCCCGATGGGAAGCGCACAGAATTTACTCTTGAGGCACTTTTGAAGCTTGATGTTGAGTTTCGCCATGTTCGAATTCAAACTTCAGATGGACAAAGCAGCAGACCCTGCAAAATGAGCGACATGTACGACCTACTTATTGGAAACGCATCCGATCGATTACCTCCTAAAGAACTGGGTGGTCTATGGTGGATGCTAAAGCATGGGAAGTTCTGGTACGACCACGAGTACTCCAGATTTCGCAGCACTGGAATGTCAGAGGCCGTATGGAGACCAATTGTAAAGGCAATAAATGATCATTTGCTCCCTTTCATTGCGCAGCACACGGGTATTGATCCGAGTCGATTCGATGGTTTGGTAGAGGCAGGCGACAGTACCATTGTCTACCAACGCTACCACTCCAAAGTTGAGGATTTCCCGGTTTTGATAGAATCCTGGAAACAAAGAGGAGATGATATACACGCTCAGTCTTGTGTCTTTTGCAAAACTGACATCGCGCACTTGCACGAAGATGAGGTCGTGCAGCTTGTCAAAAAAGAGTTCAAGCTAGCACAAGAGGCATCTACGACAATTGGTCATCAGACGGATTATCTTCTAGTCAACTTCAATTTTGAGAGTTCCGATGACTGCTTTTAACCCTCAGAGTCCCATCCGATATAGCATGCCTCAGAACAAAATAGATGAGGTTTCCCTTCTAACTCAATCTTGATCCCGCAGTCGCTTGCCCCTTTACAGACTTCACAACTAACACAGGTTGCGTCGTCTGGTCCTGACAATCCAATCCATGGTACTGAGAAATATCCTTCATCACCATAAAGGATGGCATAAATTGGTCCCCTGGCGGCAGGCAAGTCTGGGGGTCTGGTCTCAAATTCGCCAGGAATGAAATTGTCACAAACCGTATACCCGAGTGGAATGGGTGGAGTGAACTTACGCAGTGCGCAGTAATTCTTATCCGAGTCCCAGTTTTCTGGGTCAAGGTTCACATCATTAAACACACAATGTCCACAGTCTCCCCCTCCAGATCCGTTTGGCATGAGAGCTCTCCTTTCACAGGGCTGTCCTATTAAAATATCTTCTAGGCTTTGGATAAACCATCATAGGGCATGAATGCCCCAAAACTCCGTCATGCTGAACTCGATTCAGTATCCATCTTCTATTTCTTAACATCCCACGTGGCTGAACCCTAGATCCTGAATCAAGTTCAGGATGACGCGGCGGGATCCCATCTATAGTTCTTAAAGCTCAAGTTCTGGGTTTCCATAGACCTGACGTTTCAGAGTTTTTACTAGACAGCCCCTCCCCTTTCACTCGCAATTTATTTAAACTTTTGATTTCAAATAGCCGGTGACACGACCCCATTCATTGAGCCCCTTAGTATCAAAACAATTTACTGCCACCTCTTTGAGAATATCGAAGGGTTGCGACATAGGTCTGTCGCAGTCTTCCAAAGTTTTGCCACTTCTAAACATATTGCCTGAATCTTAAATGATCATTTCCAGACCCCTGCGTTTGAGGGTAGACTGGATGATCTTATGGAAGAAGAAAACCTTTATTTTCAGTCCTGGAAGATGGGGCTTAGGTGCTGGGCCATTGGTGAGGATGGGGAGAAGATAGATCGTATCCCACGCTATCCTTTACTCCTGCCGTCCGGAGAACCTCTCATCATTCCAAAATATAAAGGCAAAGTCACTGCAAAATTTGAATTCATTGCTACTCTCAAAGACAAGGAGCATTATAAACTCCCTAAATTTCTAATGGAAATCCCCTTAGAGATCCGCAAGACTGCCGCTGTATTTATTCGATTTCAATGGCTAATTCTTGAAGCCATCTGTCATGTGGATGGCTTTAAGGATTTCATTGAAACAGAGATCAACCAGGGGAGTCCTCATTTTGTTGATACCTGCCTCTTATTCTCAAAAGCCAAATCCATGAGCTTTGATGAACGTCTTATTCTCTATGGAAAGATTCAACAAACCAAGCGTGAAGTCCTCCTGGGTCAATTCATGGATCTGCCCTGCTCAAAACTTTTTATCAAATCATTACGCAAACTTGATAAAGTCGCCCCCAAAAAAGATGTTTTATTGATCCTGCGCCACCTTACTTGCTCTGCGGCAAAATCCAGGGTCATTTCCCAAATTAAGGGTAGCCTCACCCATAAACTTCTGCATGCCCTGGCTCAGATGCCAGATTGGTTATCGCTGCCTGGGGTCGTCAATATTCTCGATAACTCACAAGAACAATGGAACAGACTCGATTCAATTTTTCCTCCGGCTATTCTGGAAGCCGAATTAAGGTGGCAGGAAAAGCTTTCAAATTCATTTTCCAGTTGTAAGTCCCTTACGGAACTTGAGCAAAAAATCTGCCAGTGGACCAACGAGCTATTCGAGGATCAACCCTTTCCAGCCCCCCCGATTCCAGGGAATCAATTACTGGTGCCAATTCAGAGTTCCAAAAACTTGCGCGAGGAAGGGCGTGAGATGCACCATTGTGTGGCAGGCTATGTCTCTGATGTTGCCAGAGGGGATAGCTATTTCTACCGCTGGCTGGGGTCTGAAAGAGCCACGGTCCAGCTTGCTAAATTTGCCAACCATTGGCAGGTTTATGAGCAACTTGGTTTTAAAAACAAAGCGCTCTCGAATCAAACCGTTTTCGAAATCAATCGATGCTGCGCGGATCAAATGATAGATCATGGGCTTTTACGATCTAAAATTAGGATCGCTGGTATCCCCTACTACCAGGCCCATGATTTTGAAAAGGAGTGGGCAACCTCCAGACCGCAAAATGTCATTCTCAAAGCAGAACACGATAATGAGCATGATCCCTGCGCTGTTGCAGTGTTTTCCGAAAGGGGGCTCAAGCTGGGTTATGTTCCCAAGGCTGAAAACGGAATGATTTTTAACCTGCTCAATGCGAATATAGCACTGGGGGCTGAAGTGACAACCTGTAAAAATGTAGGCAACCACCTGAAAATCATTATTCAGATCCGTTTGGAATCTGAAAATCGCAGTTGATCTCTACCATCAAGCCTTGCAGGGGTAGGTGCAGCCAGGTTCCGAGTACTTTTTTACCTGAGACCTGCATAGCCTGATGATAGGTCGCTAACTGGGCGAAATATGTTTTCAAAAACTGCTCGGACTCAATATCTTCTCGTTCCGATAATTTATGATCGATGATAAAAACCCCTGATTCACTCTCTATGATCCAATCTATCCAGCCCCGATACCATTGACCCTGATCGTTTTGGAAGCGAATCGGAACCTCCGTGTGCGAACAAAGCAGATTGAATTTTGAAAAACAAAATGGAAAAGCGATTTTGCAGTAGCTTTTAAAGCTCTCCCATAAGTTCAGGTCAAACCTATATGGAGCCTTCATTGGGGCATCTTGTGTGCCACTCTGGTTGAGATAGTAAGCAAAAAGACTATGAATGATCTCCCCTCTTTCCATGGGATTTTCAGTTGA
>CAZRLV010000117.1:0-9938 GCA_964600955.1 uncultured bacterium | reverse complement strand
GCATTGATGGGAATATCAATTTTATGGGCATCAATGTCAACTTCAAAGTCCACTAAACCCTCTTTGCCAAGCAGGTTTATAGACATTCTTTGGATTGTTGAAACGTAGATAAAACTATGCTTTTCCTGGGGGTTGGTTAGGTATTCCTCCGGTAAAACTTTAGGATCAAATCTAGTATCGCTATCAAGATCATCCCGTTTGAATTTTTGGCTGTAGACCTCGTAGTTTCTGTTGAGCTTTAAGCCTTCGGGAGTTTGAAACGCCGAAATTTCAGAAACCGTCTGCGCGGCTAAGGCTCTTCTGTCAACGAGAAATAAAATACGCTTGGCATAACCGGATTTCAGCAACCGATAGATTGAAGAAACAAGGGTAAATGTTTTTCCGGTGCCGGTTGCCATGGCCACAAGCATCTTCTTTTTGCCACCTCTCAACGCCTGTTCAATGCTTTCAATAGCCTTTACTTGGTAAGGTCTAAGTCGTGAGATTCTGTCAACCGGATTTTGTAAAAACCAGTTTTCTGCGTCCTGTGTGTCTCTGTTGAATTTGTCCAATAATGCTTGCGGGGAATGGAAGTCGCTCAAGGGCTGGGAGGTGCTTTTTTGATTCCTTAGATCGAGAAAGAAAATGTTCTCACCGTTGGTTGAGTAGAGAAAGGGCACTTTGTATTCTCGCCACTCTCCAATGGTGTTTGGGACTCCTTTGGCGTAACGTTTGGCCTGTTCCAGGGCATTTTCTGGCCCTATCGCAAGTTTTTTTGCCTCAATTAGCCCGAGCAACTGACCCTTTACAAATAGTGCGTAATCAACTGGGCCGGTTTTTGTGGGGTACTCTTCTACGGCGTGAGCCTCAAGTTTGGAGGTGCCTAGATTTTTATAATGAATTATTTTCCAGTTTAACTTGGAAGATTTTAGGCGTTTATCAATTCTTTTTTTTCGGGTGACTGCTTCTGATTCGTTCATTAGGTTTGGTAGCTCAAATTTTACCTGGAAGCAAGGTCATTCTAACACAAGGCCAGATAAAACTTTGAGGGAAAGCAGACTGATCACAGGGCTGTCCTATTAAAAACTCTTAAAAGCTTCGATTAAGCCATCATAGAGCATGAAACCCCATGTGTAACCTCATTCTCAGCCCCCCATATCCTGTCATCCTCCTACTTGATCGGGGGATCCATCTTCCTCTTCTCTTTAACAATTCGTGCTTGACCAAGATTTTCGACCTTTTAAGTGGATCCCCCGGTCAAGCCGTAGGATGACGAGGTGGCCATTCCCATTAAATCGCTTGATTGAATCAAAATCCGTCGAAAACTGGAGATTTTAATAGGACAGCCCTGGGACTGATCACAGGTCTTTCCCGATGCTTGATGGATTTTAATAGGATAGCCCTGTCACAGCTTCTCTTCCAAAAATGCGTGCAGGGCTTCTATTTTGTCTTTCATTTGGGGTAAGGGCACCATGAGCTTGGTGGGGCGCTTGGGTTCGTAGTCGGGGGGGTATTCTCCTTTGAGGACTTTGGTTTCGAGGAGGGTCTTTGAAGAACCTGCGATTGCGGGTCCCAAGGCACCCATGAGTTTTGGGTCTTGATTATGGCAGGCAATACAGGATGAGAAATAGGTTGCACGACCGGTTCGTATCAGCTGGGCCTGCAAGGAATCCTCAGCCTCGTTATTTACCCCGGATGGTTTCTCCGAGTTGGTACAGGCTGCCAGAGATAATACCAAGCCTGAAATGATCAGAACCCCGAAGGGTTTCGAGGTTCTGATCCATTTTGAGAAAGTCTCTAGAGGAAACATCGAATCACTGCATAGAGTACGGCAGTGAGCACAAAACCGGACGTAATAACTCCCGAAACGCTCTTCATGGGCCCTTGGGTTCCAAACATGGCATTAGCCTCCAGAACACAGATAATTCCGCCCAGGGTCAGGGCTAACCCCATCAAGTTTGTGTCTGCTGGCACATTCATGGGCAGATGGCTCGCGGCTCCCATCAGAAACAGCATGGGAATCGAAAATAAAGTGTTAGTCCTTGAGGCCAGGGCCGCCTTGGCACCGCAACATGCCGCTTTAGGATCAGCTTCTCCCCCGCCGAGCACCTGAATTGTCGAGGCAATCACCACTTTTTGGGCCGGCCAGATAATGACCCAGACATTTAAAAACATAAAGGTTCCCATGAGGGCCCCGGTTAGAATCATGATGCCATAAGAAGTCATGAAAACCTCTACACCTCCATGACCTTTCATGGCTAAAATTAGAAGTCCCGTCAGAAAAGTTCCCATGGCTCCCCATCGAAACCACCAAAGAGCCCTCGGAACCAGCTTTTCCACCGCGGCGCTTTTATGTTCGCCAGCCGTTTCAGCAAACCATGAGCCCTGAATAAAATTGAAGTAATAAAGGACTCCAATCCACGTAATTCCAAATAGAAAATGACCCCAGCGAAGCAGAAATTCCACTTCTGGAGTGCCTAGACCTGCACCACCCATTGTTCTTCCCTTTCGTTTTAATCCATACTTTAGTGACAAAATGTCATTTATGCCAAACTGACATAAACAGGTTACCGCTGAAAATTCTTAAATGTAAACCCAATTCCATAGAGGACCCAGACATAATCGTTCATCGTGACAAATAACCTGTACCCGATTAATATATTCATGATTCTGGAGAAAAAACAATCGGGGATAAAACTATGTCTTTTGAAGTCTTGGAACACCTTAAGCCAGAAAACCTCGGTCTTTTTGAGCCCGAACTTTGGGAGCGACATTGGCGCATCTATAAGGACTATGTAGCCAATACCAATGGCATCATCGCCGAGCTTGAGGCCATGCGTCAAGATGATAAAACGGGTTCCTTGCTGTATCTGGACCGTAAACGAAGATTGGGATTTGAATTAAACGGAAAGACATTGCATGAGCATTTTTTCTCAGTCTTGACCCCTAACGGTGATGCTATGACAACGGACCTAAAGGATCGAATAACTCAGGGGTTTGGAAGCCTGGATACTTGGGAAGAAGATCTAAGAAACACGGCTACGGGCCGAGAATGTGGCTGGGTAATTCTTTTTTTCGAACCGCAGAGTTCCTTGCTTTTTCATCAGTTCATCACCGGAAATTCGGAGGGTTACCCTGCCACTGGCATACCCTTACTTGTCCTGGATATTTGGGAACACGCCTATCTTACCCCTCTGGGTACTTCAAGCCGTGATCGATACCTTCAATCCCTGCTAAAACATATCAGATTCAGTAGGGTCAGTGAGCGCTTGGAAGCTATTTCATCTGGAAGATTTCCCATTTTAGTCTGAGCTTTGATGTCCATTGCAAAATGGCAACTCCAAAGAAAAACTTTAAAAGCCTAATCTTGAAGTGATAGAATCTAGCCCTTGAAGGAAGCACAACTATCTATGAATTTTGAGAGTAAAGCCAGTTCAGATCCGGTAACCGACCTTCCCGTGCTTGGGAATGAGACCATGGAAAAGATCCTTGAGATCTTTGAAACCCAGCGATCCCTTGGCATTATTTATCTGGATGTTTCCAACCTGACTAAGATCGAAAACGATTACGGGGCTGAAGTCTATGACATGGTTCAGCAAGATCTAACACGCACTCTAAATTCCCTCAAAGGTCAATACTTGCGCCAGAAAGATCTCATCGTCAAATTTCATCAGTATGATGATTCGTTTTTAATCTTTCTTTCCAAGAAACGAAATATTGGCGGTGCACGTAAAAACGACCTCGAAACCATTAGCCGACGAGTTCATTCCCATGTCAACTCCGGGATCTTTTTTACAATCTACAAATGGTTGAAGCGTAGGCCCAAAATAAAAATCGGGTACTCATTTTTGGTCCGAAACGCACTTTTAAACCCACAGCGCATGATTTATCGCGCCATTGATGAAGCCCGTCAGATGTCCAGTTTTCATGTCTACAACACAGAAGTACGCTATAAAGAAAGTCTGCAGCAGATTATCCTTGATGAGGAGATTCGAACGGTCTATCAGCCGATCGTAGATACGGTTACCGGTGAAATATTCTCCTTTGAAGCCTTAAGTCGCGGTCCTCAGGGAACGGAGTTTTTTAATCCTCTCTTTCTATTTGAAGTGGCCAAAGACAGCGAGCTACTTTTTGAGCTTGACCATGTTTGCCGCAAAAAAGCCATCGACAATGCCGTAGCCATCGATCCATCTCTCAAATTATTTATCAACGCCCTACCCTCAACCATTCACGAGCCTACATTCAGGGAGGAGTATCTCAAAGAGTTTTTAAAGAAGTATAATCTAAAAGCGGAAAACCTTGTCTTTGAGATCACTGAAAGTCTGGCCATTCAAAATTATGAGACTTTTCTCGATGACATCCGTTCCTACACAGATAAGGGCTATCAAATTGCTCTCGATGATACCGGGACCGGGTACTCAAGTTTTGAAACCATCTTGAAAATAAAACCTCACTACATCAAAATTGATATCACCATGGTTCGTAATGTAGATACGGACCCATTAAAGCAGACCATGATTAAAGCCCTGATTAATATAGCCAAGTCCATTGACGCTAGATCCATTGCTGAAGGGGTTGAAACCGTCTCAGAGTATCGCAAGGTCCAGGACCTCGGTGTGGATTTTTGTCAAGGCTATCTTTTTGCCAAGCCTGGGCCCCCCTTTCCTGAGGCTCAGAAGTTTTTGTAGTTTAGTAGGTACCATGCCCAAAAACCCCATTAACGGCAAATCCATTGCCGGCTCCGAACAATTAGCAGATTCCTATCTGCGCCATCTTACCTATTCTCTGTGCATGGATGAGTTTACCGTGACCAAGTACGACCAATACTACGCCATGGCTCTCGCGATTCGTGATCGCTTGATTGACCGCTGGATGGAAACCCAAAAGGCTCATTACAATGCCAATTCCAAACGACTCTATTATCTTTCGCTAGAATTTTTAATGGGTCGCCTGATTGACAACAATATAATCAATCTGGGGATTCAGGATCAGGTTTTTCAAGCCTGTAAATCTTTTGGTCTGAATTATGAAGATCTACGTGAGGCCGGTGAGGATGCCGGTTTGGGTAACGGAGGTTTGGGGCGGCTGGCTGCTTGCTTTTTGGATTCGTTGGCAACCTTGAATTACCCGGCCATCGGTTATGGGATTCGCTATGAATACGGAATTTTTCGCCAGGAGATCGTGGATGGCTATCAGCAAGAAGAGCCTGACACCTGGCTGAGACATGGCAACCCCTGGGAAATTCCCAATCCAAATCGATCAGTAAAGGTCCGGTTTGGTGGCAAAATTATTAAGCCCCATGGTGAAAGTTCCTCTGAAGTGGAATGGGTTGATACCGAGGAAGTTTTGGCCGTTCCCTATGATATTCCCATCGTTGGTTATGAGAACAATTGTGTAAATTCCCTGCGGCTTTGGTCAGCACGAGCTACTGAGGACTTTAACCTACAGGAATTTCACCAGGGAGACTATTTTAAGGCTGTAGGAGAAAAAAACGAGGCAGAGAATATCTCGAAAGTTCTCTATCCCAATGACAATAATTATGAAGGCAAGGCACTAAGGTTCAAACAGCAGTTTTTCTTTGTTTCAGCCTCACTTCAGGATATTTTAAGACGCTTTAAAAAATCGAATTCCTCGATTAGGGACCTGTCTGAGAAGACAGCGATTCAACTCAATGATACCCACCCGGCGATTACCATTTTAGAGTTGATGAGACTTCTCATCGATGAAGAGGGTCTGAGTTGGGATGAGGCATGGAAGATAACTCAAGAAGCCTGCGCCTATACCAATCACACCCTTCTTCCTGAGGCCCTTGAGACCTGGAGTGTGGAGTTGTTCGAGGAGTTTTTACCGCGTCATCTTCTGATTCTCTATGAAATCAATCGGCTTTTTATGCGGGATGTCTCCCTTAAATTCCGTGGAGACGGCTTAAAACTGCGTACCATGTCGTTATTTCAGGAACAGCCTGAAAAGAAGGTGCGTATGGCTTATTTGGCCATTGTGGGTTCTCATTCAATCAACGGGGTAGCCAAGCTTCATTCCCAACTTTTGCAGCAAGAACTTCTTAAGGATTTTGCCAAGCTCTATCCTGAGCGCTTCAACAATAAAACTAATGGAGTCACTCCACGTCGCTGGTTGCATCAATGTAATCCTCAGCTTTCAAGTCTGATTTCCTCAAAAATTGGTCCCAACTGGGTTACCGAGCTTCATCGTCTTAAGGAACTTGAGTCCTTCAAGACCGATCCTGACTTTTTGGCAGAATTTCAAAGAATAAAGACCGAAAACAAGAAGGTTCTTGCTCAAATTATTCTTGAGGAAAATGGAATCGAGGTGAATCCGGATTCGGTGTTTGATGTGCAGGTCAAACGGATTCATGAATATAAACGTCAATTGATGAATATTTTGCATTTGGTTGTACTGTATCTGAGATTGAAAAATGATCGTAGCGCTTGTCCAGTGCCTGTCACCGCCATCTTTGGTGGAAAGGCTGCACCTGGCTATTTCATGGCTAAACGTGTTATCAAGCTCATTAACGCTGTAGCGGAGTTTGTGAATAATGACCCGGATACGCAGGACTTGCTTAAAATTGTCTTTCTTCAAGATTATAGAATTTCACTGGCCGAGAAAATATTTCCAGCCAGTGACCTATCTCAGCAAATTTCAACCGCAGGTATGGAGGCATCCGGTACAGGTAATATGAAGTTTGCCCTCAATGGAGCCTTGACCATTGGGACACTGGATGGGGCCAATGTAGAAATGGCCGAAGAGATCGGGGAGGAAAACCTCTTTATCTTTGGTCTGCGGGTGGATGAGATTCGAGAAATGAAGACGTCTGGCACTTATTCACCCTGGGATATTCATGACGAAAATCGTGAGATCAGCGAAGCTATGGAGCTTATTCTTTCCGGTTTTTTCTCTCCCCAGGACAAAAATCTTTTTGAGCCGATTGTGCATTCGCTATTGCAGCAGGGAGATCATTTTTTCGTGCTGGCTGATTTGGAGGCTTATGACAGGGCCAGGTTAGAGGCTTATAAGCTGTTCACAAACAAAAAGAAATGGTTTGAAAAGGCTGTGATCAATCTCGCGAATATGGGTAAGTTTTCCTCAGATCGCAGCATCGCTGAATATGCGAATGAAATCTGGAAGCTGAAACCCGTACCCATATCATAAACCCAAAAGCCACGAAAACAATTTAGAAGATTGAATCGGGTCCCCAAAGTTTGGGGTGATCCGTCAGGATTTCATGGCCTTTTTCCGTCACCAGAACCGTGTGCTCAAACTGCGCTGAGTTTTGGCGGTCAAGGGTATATACCGTCCAGCCATCGCTCTCATCCAGCTCAGTGCGCCAATCTCCTTGATTAACCATGGGTTCCACGGTAAATACCATCCCCGGCAGAAGTTTTAATCCACGGTTAGGTCGCCCATAATGTAGGACAGTCGGGGGCTCATGAAATTCCAGGCCAACTCCATGGCCGGTATAATCACGCACTACGGAGTACCCCTTTTTTTCCACGTATTTCTGAATCTTAAACCCGATATTGGACAGATGAGTTCCAGGTTTAACTTGTTCAATCCCTTTGTAGATGGCTTCTTTAGCCGTACTAACAAGCTTCTGATTTTCCTGCGAAACTGTTCCACAAAGAAATGTGAAATTTGTATCTCCAAAAAACCCTCCCAGAATAGGAGTGACATCCAAGTTTACCAAATCCCCATCCTTAAGCTCATAATTACCAGGAACACCATGGCAAACGACTTCATTAACGGATATGCAGACCGATTTAGGAAAGCCGCGGTAATTTAGTGGTGCCGGGATTGCACCGTAATCAAGCGTCATTTCATGACAGAGCTCATCAATAGCCTCAGTGGTTATTCCTGGCTTTACCGATGCACCCAGCTCAAACAAAATGCGAGCCGCTAGCTGAGAAGCCTTCCGAATCCCCTCAATCTGCGCCGGGGACTTGATGTAGACGCCTCCGACAATCTTTTCCGGTTTATGCATAGGGAAAGAACTAACCTTAGAGAAGTATTTTGTCAAGTTGGAACCCAAAGGCGGGCAAACTTGCCAAACAGAACGATTTTATAAAAAAACTGAAACATTTTGGCAAGTTTTTCGTCTGAATCTGATGTAGAATCAGCTTTCAGTAATTCATTTCGGAGGGAAACTTATCATGTTGAAGAGACTCAATCGTGTTGTGTGGCTCGGCCTGGCCTTATTGGCGGCGCCTTTGTGGGCCGAACTTAGCGTTGAAGAAAGAATCGAGGATTTCGAAACATTTTGGGAGTCCTATAAAACTGCATACGTATTTTTTGAACTAAAAAATAAGGATTACGGTGTGGATTGGGATGCCATCAAGGGTGATTTCGTGAACCGCCTGAAGGAGTCTACCTCTGATATTGAGCTTTATGCCGCGATCACAGAAGCTCAAACCCTCCTTAGAGATGGACACTGCTATAACGGTAGTTTTAGTAAGATTCGTGAAACCGAACGCGTTTATTTTCAGCGCATCGGCTTAACCATTGTAGACGGCAAGCGGATTGTGGTTCGCAAGGTAGTCAAGGACACGGAATTCGAGAAGCAGAAAATTGAAGTTGGTTTTGAGCTGGTAAAGTTTGATGGAAAAACCATCCGTCAAATGGCAAAGGAAGCACGACGTAGAAACGCGGCTTCCTCAGAAAGCCAGTTCTGGAATATGTTTGCCTCTTCGCTCTATATCTACAGCCCCTTGAAGGGCAAGCCCAAGTCTCGCAGTGCCGAGCTAGTTTTCAGGGATCTCGACGGGAATCTAATCAATGTGGACTCGCCATGGAATAGTGCGGATCCAACAGGTCCTGCGGATACGAAGACCTCCTGGATTGGTGATGAAGGTGGAGTCAAGCTGGATGAAGCTGTTGTTAAAGAGGTCTCAGGCCCTCTTCCTATTGAGGTGCGTATTTTTGAAAAGCCCAATATTGGTTATGTGCGCATTGAGTCCTGGATGAAAACAGAAGACCCTATCGAGCAGTTCGAAGATGTTTTTGGAGCCATTGAAGAAACAGACGGCATGATTCTGGACTTGAGAGGAAACGGGGGCGGTGTTGGCCCCTGGGGTGTGCTTTTTACGAATTATTTAATTGATAAACCTTCAGATGGTAGAGGAAAACAGGGTTGGATCTCCAAGGTTGTGGACTGGTTTCAGGCTGAAAACGAAGAAGCGGGCTCTGAAGAGACTGGCGACGAGAAGGTACCCAATGATTCCTGGTTTGAGAGGAAACTCTCCAAGGTGTTTTTTCGCATGGCTTTTCCACAACTCGGTGACGAAATGGTGGAGAAAATTTTTGCCGAGCCGGAATTGATGAAGACCGTCCTAAAACAAGCATTTGGACTCGAAGTCAGTGAAGAGGAACTTAAAAAACACTTCAAGGATGGTGAGTTTGAGCCTTTCTTTGTCAATCTTGAGCTCAATGACAGACTCAACCAAATTAAGCCATATACCAAGCCGGTCTATGTTTTAACCGATGGCGGTTGCTATTCCACAACGGATATCTGCCTCACCATTTTGCATGAGATGGGGAGAATTACCATTGTAGGTACCCCCAATGGTGCTGGTTCGGGCTCCCCCATTCCGTTTGTTCTTCCACATTCCAAGCTACAGGTTTATGTCCCTCACGCCAGAGCTTTCCCACCCATGGGGACGATGATTGAAGGACGACCACTTCAGCCACAGTTTGTTGTAACCCAGACCCGTGAGGATCTTCTCAAGGGCAAGGATACCGTACTCACTGAGGCGGTACGACAACTTCTGGCAGAATTTACCCCCGGAGATACGTTCACCGAAGTCGAGGTAGATGCTAGTGACGGTGTGGAGGTCTATTCCACTCTGAAAGAAAAGGAAATTGACTGGGGAAATATCCCCATGCCAGATTGGGCAGTTCAACCCACTCTCAAGCATATTGAGAGAAATCAGAAAATGAATAAATAGTAA
>CAZRLV010000116.1:0-9956 GCA_964600955.1 uncultured bacterium | reverse complement strand
GGACTTGAAATGGTGCAGGGGTCTGCATATTCTTACACTCTTTACAGCGACCCTGATTGATTTTGCCTTCAAGGAGTTCACGGCAAAGATTGCGATGAATTCTTAGATTCAAGGAACGATAGAACTTCATTCTCTGTACTGTGGAACAAGCTTTGCATTGAAAGCCAATCTCCTCATCTTCCATTAGTGGCTTTGCGCGAAAAACAGCAATGAAAAAGCGCGTAGACTTGATTTGATCTAAAAGCGCATTGGCTTTGGATGTTTCCATTTCCTGGTCCAGAACCGTACGAATCTCATTCAGTGGCGAAAATTCAATGAGTTCCAGTCGTTCCACCTCCTCAAAACCAGATGTATGGATATGGTTTTCATAAGCGTTTATAGTTTCCAGCCCTCCAAAAAGAAAAAGTCCTTCAGAAGTATCGTACCTCTGGCGAAATTCAACAGGTAGGGGTTCACTGACCATGAAATCAGCCAAAAGCAAAAATCCTGAAGGGACCAAAATGGACCTTAATTTTTCAAAAAGAGGGGATTTTTCAGGGTTGAGGTGGATTACGGCGTTAGACAGAATCAAATCAAAACGATCATTGGCATGGATATCATCCAGGTTTTTGCATTGGGCTGAGACTGAGGTCAATCCACGGCTTTTAAAAAGTTGATTCGCCTGTTCCACCATTTTCTGACTGAGGTCGATTCCCAAAATCGAGAGAGGTTTGAAGATCTTGGACAAGTAGAGCATGTCGGCACCAGCCCCCGATCCAAAATCCAGCACCCGGGCACCATTGACCTGATCAGCACTAAGATGCGAGAAAAGATTAGCGCAACCAAATCCATATTCACCTGCCTCAGGGTCAAGCTCCTGCAGAGAATCCGGGTAAATTTTGGAAGCGGCTTTGGTTTTGTGACGAAGCTCCAGCTCCTGGTCATAAAAATCAGCTAGATTTGGTAAAAAACTGGGCATGGTCCAATCCAAAATGTTTGGGCTCTGATATCTTTATCTTAGATAGAGGTGAATGGCAAAGGAAAAAGTGCATGGCACAGATAGTTAGTATTGCAATTACGCCGGTTCGTCAAAAGTCCATGGAGTTTCCTGACGAGATCTCACTCAAATAGACTTAAAAACTCGCCAAGCCCTTGCTTTTTAAGTTTATTTTTGGGGACAAAGCGTAAGGTAGCAGAGTTAATGCAGTAGCGGAGCCCGGTGGGTTGGGGGCCGTCTGTAAAGAGATGCCCCAGATGGGAGTTTCCAAATCTACTGCGAACCTCGGTACGAACTACGCCGAGGCTTTTGTCAGTGTGCTCAACAAGATGATCCTTGACCAAGGGCTGATAGAAAGAAGGCCATCCCGTTCCTGATTTGAATTTATGCGTGGACGAGAAAAGAGGTTCCCCGCTGACGATATCGACATAGACTCCATCAGCCTTGTGATCGAAGTATTCATTTCTAAACGGACGTTCTGTCGCATCCTCCTGGGTAACCCGGAATTGAAGAGGGGTTAATTTTTCCTTGAGCACAGCTTGAGAGGGTTTTGAATAGGATGGCAGGGCGGGCCAATGCTTTTGAATAAAAGCCGCGCGACCCGAACCTTTTTTATAAGCATAGTAATGATCCGGGTTTTTTCTGTAGTAATCCTGATGCCCTTCTTCTGCCGGGTAAAATCCCGTGTAAGGCAGGATGCTGGTTACAATGGCAGAGGCGAATTTTCTGGATTTTTCCAACTGTGCTTTAGATTCCAGAGCCTGAGTCTTCTGCTTCTCATTATGATAGAAAACTGCGGTTGTATAATGAGGCCCCCGGTCAGCGAACTGTCCACCGGAATCCGTGGGATTGATCTGTTTCCAATAGGTTTCAAGGAGCTTTGAAAATGAAATTTCTGCTGGATCAAAATAGATTTCGACGGCCTCCAGATGTGAAGTTTTACCGTAAGCTACCTGCCTGTAGCTTGGGTTTGCCTCCCTGCCTCCGCTAAATCCGCTGATGACCGCTTGAACTCCATGCAGTTTTTCAAAGGGCTCTTCCATGCACCAAAAACATCCCCCGGCAAAAGTCGCCTTTGAAAACGAGCCGAGCTGTATTTCGTCAACCGGGGAAATGACCTGCTTTTTAGAAGGTAAAAACATCTCAGACGCAAACAGAGAGAAAATCAAAAACAAAGCCATCAAGAGAGAAACATAGACCAGAGTTTTCATTTGTTTTGAACCCAAAAAGAAAGTGGAGGACACGGAGCCTTACCCCAACTTTTCCCCAAACCAAAATACATCCGCAAACCCTTTTTATTCAACATCTTACCGCACACTAAAGCCCTCCAAACTGCCGGACGCCGAGAGAAATTCAATTTTCTACATTTTCCCGAAACAGAGAACGGACGTGGGTTCGATTATCTGGAAATTAATCTTGATAGATAGGCCAAAAAACGGCTATATTTATTTCCAGTTAAAGTGCCAACTGGAAACAGTTCTGTCCGGAAGGGTGTAGCATGATAGAGGCCCTGAAGCCAATCATCCTGGATTTTCAGGAAGTTGAACTCGAGACCGGAGTGCCCCGACGTTTGAAGGTCAGGGCGGTCCCAGACAAGGCCACTGTTTGTATCGGGGTGCGCCGCAGCGGGAAATCGACTTATCTGTTCCAGATGATAAAGCGACTCCTGGATGACGGTGTATCTCGTGAAAACATCCTGTACTTGAACTTTTTTGACGACCGCCTCCATATCCTTCGCCAAGTTGGACTCGGTGTGATCACGGATGCCTATTATTCGCTCTATCCGGAGAAGAAGAATACGGAAACGGTCTACTGCTTTTTTGATGAGATTCAGGCGGTACCCGGATGGGAACCCTTTGTAGACCGCCTGATGCGTACCGAAAAGTGCGAAGTCTACATCACGGGCTCGTCAGCCCGAATGCTCTCAAAGGAAATCGCCACCCAAATGCGGGGGCGGGCTTTATCCTGGGAACTATTCCCGTTTTCTTTCAGGGAATTTCTGGATTACAAGCAGATCGACGTCACGGGCCACCTCTCAACAAAGAAACGGCTTCTCGTGCAAAAGGCGTTTGAAGAGTATTGGGAAACCGGCGGCTTCCCGGAAGTCGTCGGCCTTGACCGGCACCTGCGAATTAAGATCCATCAGGAATACTTTCACGCCGTACTGTTCCGTGACCTGGTTGAGCGCCATGATATCTCACACCCCAAGGCTGTAAAGGACCTCGCGCACCGGCTAATAGACAATACTGCATCGCTCTACTCTATCAACAGCCTGACCGGCTATCTGAAATCACTCGGCCACAAAGCTCCTAAGTACGCTGTCTCGGAATACTTGGAGTGGTTCGAAGACGCCTACTTTCTGTTTACCGTGCGGATATTTGACGCATCCCTGGCTCGTAGCAAAACCAACCCCAAGAAGATCTATTGCGTCGACCACGCTATGGTTACCTCAGTGGCGTCAGGTATTCTTCTCAACACCGGGCATCTGTTGGAGAACCTTGTGTTCAGAGAGCTCCGACGTGTCACCCCCGATATCTGGTACTGTAAAACAAAAGGCGGTATGGAGGTGGATTTCCTGGCACAGTTGAAAGACCGATCACGCAGGCTGGTTCAGGTCTGCGAATCGATGGTCGAACCACAAACCAGGAAACGAGAGCTCTTAGCTCTGAGGGAGGCAATGGCGGAATACGGCCTGAAGTCCGGTATAGTGGTGACGCGAAATGAAGAGGACCAAATCGAGGTAGATGCAGGGAAGATAGAGGTTGTTCCGGTATGGCGTTTTCTGCTCAATCTGCCGGAATCTTGAGGTGGTTCCATGCGACTCCTGCTGATCAGCGATACCCCGAATCTCGGAATCGTCAACGAGCTGGCAATCGATGTCCGTTACGTTTCACTCCGCCAGGCCACTTTCGTTTCACTCAGGTTGGCGCTTATTTCCCCGACCCCCACAAAGTCGATAGGGGGGCAGCCCAGCTCCTGTCGCCCAACGGCATCGTCTCAGTGCCATCGTATAGCAACACGCCCATCTCGAGTTTGTCACCAGCAAGGTTGGTTAGTTTTCTCAGTCCTCGCAGGTCTTTATCCTTGACCGTGGCAGCGGCTTTCACCTCAACACCTACCAGTTTCCCGGCGGCATTTTCAATTATGAAATCAACCTCGAACTTGTCGGTATCCCGGTAGTACATCAGGCGGTAGTTTCCGTCTGCAGTGGTAGAGTGCTTAAGTAGCTCGCCAAAAACAAAAGTTTCCAGTGTATTGCCAAAACGAGTGCGATCCTGAATAATTTCGTCGCTGCTTAAACCGAGTAGAGTGCTGAGCAAACCAGAGTCAACAAATTGCAGCTTGGGTGATTTGACCACACGGCTGAGGCGGTTGCTCGCCCAGACATCTATCCGTTTGAGCAAATACATTTGCTCGAAGATGCCGATATAGCGTGAGGCCGTTTTGCCATCCAGGCCCACTTGGCCGCCGAGCTGCCTGTAGTTACACATCTGGCCTGCCGTTTGCGCGAGGGCTTGCAGAAAGCGCGGCAGTTGATCCAGTTTTTCGATACTGGCGACATCCCGAACGTCTCTTTGAATAAGGGCATCAATGTATTGCTGTGCCCATGTCGCTCTTCGTTTGGCTGACGTGCGTGAAACGGCTTCGGGGTAGCCACCGCGCAACACGCGATCGATAAGGTCATCGCCCAATGCCAGTTGCTTTGGGTCAAGAATCCGGCCCGCAAAAGCGCTGTCTATCCAGTTTTCTGACTGGGATTCAATTTCACTCTGTGATAAGGGCAGTAAAGACAAAGTCTCCATGCGCCCGGCCAGCGAGTCGGCCACCGTTGGCAGTGCCATCAGGTTTGCCGAGCCGGTCAGCAGGAAGCGCCCCGGACGCCGATCTTCATCGACACTCTTTTTGATAGCCAGCAGCAATTGAGGGGCGCGCTGGATTTCATCAATCACTGCCCGATCCAGAGTGCGAATCATGCCAACCGGATCCTCCCGCGCTGATAGCAGCGTGAGTTCGTCATCCATGGTCAGATAGTTCATTCCCTGCCGTACTGCAATTTGCCTCACCAGAGTGGTCTTGCCCGCCTGGCGAGGGCCAGCCAGGAGGACTACGGGTGTATCCTCCTGGGCCTCAAAGATGCGTGGCTCGATGGTTCTGGGGTATAGGGGTGTCGTAGTCATGCCGATAAGTTATCGTATATTTCGGAATGGGTCAACGTGAAATGCGGAAAGCGTAGCCGTGAAATGCGGAATGTCGGGCCGTTTACTCGCGATCGCCCCTAGAAAAGGATAATGACGCCGAGAGAAATTCAATTTTCTACATTTTCCCGAAACAGAGACCGGACGTGGGTTCGATTCCCGGACGGATGCCTCTTGTAAACACTCTGCAAACCTGAGTCTGAAAACGGCCGTGTCGCGATCCGAGTCGCAATTTGTCGCGATACTCTGACGTGATATGTCGCAATACTATTGGATAAATTCATAGTTAGATTGACGAGCCGAACCGGTGATGCGGACAAGTGTAAGTTCAATGAGGCCATTCATATCGCGTTGCAGTGTCCGTCGGGTTACACCGGAGCATAGTTCTTCAATCTCTGAAATATGCGCAGAGCTATTTCTCATTAACAAATCAAGCGCCTTTGCCTGCCGCTCATTCAGACCGTGTTTCTGCACCAGAACATCGCGTTTGATTACTTGTTCACCCCGTTCTTTAACCTCGACCATTTGAGTTTCAAGACCGGTTATGAAGTAGTCGAGCCAACCGGTCATATCCATGCCGTTTTCACGGACGCTCTGGATTTTTTTGTAAAAAGTGGGCCGGTCGCGGTCATAATACTCACTGATGGTGAACAGGCGTTTGAAGTCGTATCCAGATTTATAAAGACAAAGTGTCGACAACAGGCGTGAGGTTCGGCCATTTCCATCGAGGAAAGGATGGATATGAACCAACTGGAATTGGGCGATGCCACTGATCAGCACCGGATGAATATCGAGGTCTCCGTTCAGCCATTTGGCCATTTCCGATATCATGATCGGAACCTCAACCGCTGATGGCGGGGTGTAGATCACTTCACC
This sequence comes from uncultured bacterium, assembly GCA_964600955.1. Classification (GTDB taxonomy): domain Bacteria; phylum Muiribacteriota; class UBA6191; order UBA6191; family UBA6191; genus CAZRLV01. The sequence continues at coordinate 3,908 of CAZRLV010000116.1, read as the reverse complement.
GGTGGAGGAATTAGCCACATAGTTTTGTATGCGTCGATAGTTACCCGGATCAGCTTTGCCACCACGCACGCCTTCTACCAGTTTGCGGTGGATTTCTCGAATCAGCCCTTCGGTGATCGGATCGCCGCTATCCAAACATTCGGAAACAAATTCAAAAGCAGAGCGATAATTGAGCAACTCTCGGGTGTCATCCGGGTCGGCTTCAGGGACCACTTCACCGTTCCAGAGACGTTCGGCCTGATCCAGTGTTAATTTGGTACCTTCAATATGGGTTGTATGGTGAGCCTCTTTAATAAGGGCTTTATTTCCCATATCCCGCAGCCAATCATCGGACAATCTAGCAGCCTCCAGAAAACCCCGTGCACGCTCGATATGCGTGATTGCGGAGGTCATGCGGTTGGTAATTGTAAATTTTGGATTAAATGCATCCATGCATTACGCCTCCTTCGTTTATTCTCCAGTCATGCCTGTTTCTATAACCTTGAACTATTAAGCTGTTCTTAATAGTTGCTTTTTGCTCTATCTCATTTTTACCATCCACGGCAGTTATCCGGAATTTCCGGATAACTGAATTTTTCTCGAGTATGCTGACAGAAAATACCTTCTTCATTCAACACCTCCCCAGTTCTGATACCTGTCCCGGGACCAGCGGAGGTATTTCATCAGTTCCCAGTTGACCGAGTCGGAATCAAATTGCTCTCTGTCAAAGTCGCCACTGACCATTCCATAAAACTTTCATGCTCTTCATGGTTCGGGTCCAGCAGGGCTTTGCAAAATTCAAAGTAGCCGGGAACGCCGCCCACATCTTCAGGCGGACAGGCGCGTTCGCCTTCAAGGCAGGCCAGCTCCGTTCTCGTTTCCGGATTGAAATAGTGGCTTTCCTCGAGAACAAGTTCATGCTCCCAACTGTCCCCGAAATCATACAGATAACTGAAGGTGCGACCTTTCTGTTTGATCAGATCCCCAAGACGGTATTTGCCGCAGATTAGCCCGTCTTCTTTCGATTCCGGGTATTCGGTGTAGCGTTTATTCCCGATGGTAAACTCGTGCAGATGACTGTCGGTCCAGCCCATGACAATCTGGACAACATCGTGCAGCCGGTCCAGCGTGATGCTGGCAGGCACCACAAAACGCCGCCAGATTGCCGGTTCGATATCAAGCAGCTGTATTTTCAGCAGATAAAGTCGATCGTTCATTTCTTTACCTCATATTTTGACCAGAAGCTTCGTTTGCGACCATGTGCCTCAATGATCTGTGGTTTGAAAGCTTCGTGATGATTAAATTCTTTCCAGTCGGCGACGATTGCCGATAGCTTGTCCAGTTTTTTCAAATAGCGGATTCCATGTGGATAGGCCTTGGTATAGCCACGTTCCAGAATCGAGATCAGCAGACTTCGGTAGATCAGACTAGTAACAAGGTGGCGGTTTTCTGCCTCCATTGTCTCGGCTAAAGAGAGCAAACTTCCGTAATGGTTGCCATCAAGCTGGTCGGCACGTTTCAGGAGATATACTTCAGCTTCATTTATCTTTTCGACTGCAATCAGAAATTCTGCATCAGATTCACTGAGCCTGTCAGACTTCAGAATCTGCTCCACCTCACCGGCAATCACTGCATCCTTTTTGTCATGACCGATAACATCCAGTAGTGCCTGCAAGGTGTCAGCTGAATGGTAGGATCTGAATTTCTGGAACAAAAGCTCAGTCAGCTTTTCTGAATCGCCCTGCTTATGGTAGATCTCCTCCAGCAGCTTATCCCGCTCGTATGCCTGAAAGGTTTCGCCTTCCGGGATTTTCTTCAGCCACGAATGGGCCGTTTCGACATCACCGCTTTCAAGGTAGACTCGGGAAATATCGACAAGCGCTGCAGAATTTAGCTTCCCCCATGAAGCAATGCGGGTCTTTTCAAACAACTTGGCATCCTTTACTTGCCGTGCCAGAGATTCGATGGATCGTAGATGATGACGCTTGCCGTATTCATCCTTCACTTTATCAGCCCACTTCTGAAGTGTGGCAATCATTGTGCGAATAATCGATTCAGGCAGGCATTCACCGGCACAATCAATCAAGATATCCCGGATGCCGTAGTTATCTTTTTGATTTACCTTGAGAATGATGTCCGCAACTTTTTGTTTTTCTTTGCATCGCTTGGCATACTCCACAAACAGCTCTTTGGCATCACCGCGAAAAACATCGCCAATATTTCCGCTGGAGTCATCGCACATCTCAAAAATGGTATTGTCAGCCTCATAAAAAGCAGCCACCAGTTCCACACCGGTAGTCGGATCATCCACACCGAATCTTAAATCCTGTAACAGCATTTCCAACTCGCGGGAAAAACTCGCAGAGCCGCGCCAATCGATAAAACTTCTGGAGCTTTTCAGCCCGGATAGCTTCTGCTTAAATCGCTGCACATTCTCCTTGGGCGTGGCAATCAGCTGTTCAATCAGGTCGTCTGCCTCATCGGAATGAACGGCAAGGTTCAGCAAAGCATCTGCCAGAGCATCTGGCCCCAAATCAATCAGTTTTTGTTTGCGTGAATCAGTCATTTACATGTCCTCCCACCTTTGTACATCCCGGGCCGGACAGCGAACTGCGGCCACCGGAGACTGGTGTAATCATATCCAAGCAGTAATAATCCGGAGAACGTTTAGATTCACGGTTCCCTTCCTGATGAACTGTCAAATATATTTTGACAGTTGCCTCCGGGGCATACGAACCGATTTTCACCAGCATCCGAGCAAGAAGCAACGCCATCTCGGAATCATCCGTCGGCTGACCGGCAATGGTATTCCATGTTCCACCATCGGCCATTTCCCGGACACCATCTGGATATCCGCGCCGGATCTCATCCGGGGACTGAAACTCAACCAGACTCCCCAGTGCATCACCGGCAAGCTGGCCCAGCAGGCATCCTTGGGCTCTGGATTGTTTAGTTTCCAAGTTTACGTCTTTCCTCTCGTGCTATATTTTCCGTCAAAAGCCTCACCATCCATTGGCCGCAAAATTCAGGCATTTGAATCCTCAACCACTTCCTCATCCGAGTCTTCAACTGTTGGAGATAAAGGTAGTTGCGCTGACATGAAAACCCGACTTTTCAATTTTTCCTTCAAATTTGACCTTCGCTTCTCATAGAATTCCCTGAATGCCTCAAACTCCAAGCCGATTCCTTCAACAAGTAGATCCTGTGCTCGCAGGTTTACATTCGGGTCATTGAGCCATTCGGACAAAGGCCTGTCGTTCTTTGAGAGATTCTGCGAGTCGTTGAGCAAATGAAGATTTGCCATAGAATTCCAATGTCCTGCATCAGAGAAAAATCCAAGTAGTGCCTCGTCGCTTTGCAGGAAGTTGTGCGACTTGAGCGCCTTTTTTTCAAAAGCACTACGGGGATGCAGGTGATCAATGTGGAAGACCTCTGTCGAGTTCATCTCAGGGAAAAGAAGGTGCAGGAGTGCTCGGCAACGACCCTCTCCATGCTGAATGTTCAGCAGGCTTTCAATGTAGTCATCATCGAAACGAAGATCCTTGTTGGTGGCTTTATACCGCTCGATGATAGCTTCTAAAGGAAATGCTGTGTTTTGAATGTTATCCCGTAAAACGTCGCGCATACTTATCAGAATTGAATCCGCTTGCCCGCCAAAAACTCCTTTGAGCAATGCCATGTAAAACCATTGGCTGATCTTCGACCGTTGCTCATAGCGCTTGGCCAAGTTATTGATGTCGCGGTATAAAGGCCGACCACCCTCGTTTTGTTTGTACAGGTAGTAGCAAATAGGAATCACGGCATTTTTGGAGGTCAACGACTGTGGGTTGATGCCAAGCCGACGCACAAGAAGGAAGGTGGCTTTGATGCAGTCTTTTATGGATTGCCACTCGGACTGAATTTTCTTCACCTGCTCAGCCTTGAAATTT
>CAZRLV010000115.1:0-9967 GCA_964600955.1 uncultured bacterium | reverse complement strand
GTAATATCGTGAGTTATAGAGAAAAAGTTTTAAGGCAGGTAAATGATTTGAAGTGGATAGAACCTTGCTTTAGGGTGGCTAAAACCCGTACACGAGCACCCAGTTCACCGGGGAACGAGCCGGCTAAAGAAACAAGGAATTTTCTGTTTTGCAGCATGCTTTGAAAACCAACGAGAAAATGTTCAGATGCTTTTTGTTCCACAGCCCCCACAATTTCAATGGTCCCCGGCTCTGAACAATGTTTTCTAAGGTGACAGATTCGAATCACCGGACAGGATCGTTCCAAGTCTTCAGAGGGGGTTTCTGCAGTCAAAGTCGGCCAGAATGTGAAGGAAATTTCCTTTTGGTTTCTGTGAAATCTTTTAAGCGGCACCAATTTCTTCCATTTTTCTTCACGCAAATCCTCTAAAGCATAGGGATGTCCGTCAATTTCAATCACACCTTGAACTTTGGATCCCTCATGATGTGAAATTTTCAAAATTTTTCCCCGCGCCATGCCCAGAGCTCTTTGAAGGTTAGACCAATTGGGCTCTTCCGGCAAAGGAAACGGAGATTCGAAGCTAAGTGGAGCCTCACTAAGGTTTTGCTTGGCTTCAAGCTGATATTCCAGTACTGAGTCGGGGCCTTTTCGGGAGGTTTCCACCCAAAGCGAGTCCTCACGCAAGCTTGCGGAAGCTACCAGACCCTGTTCAGACTTTCGCTTTGGCTTTAGCTGGACTTTTTCGGTTTCACTACCCATGTTTTGCGACCCCCATGGTTTAAACGAACTTTCAAAACAACATACAGAAATATGGCCTTGAGCCGCCCTAATGTCAAGCCTGCCTGGGCTTGGATTTTTACTAACGAGACGGGATTAGGCCAAAATAAAATCATGCATTGCCCGAAAAGAGCCTAGATCATTTTTTTAGTTGTGGACTCCGTTTTTGTTCTCTTGATCGCAAAACCGACCTAGAACTTCGCGCGCTTTTTCGACCCCCTGAAATGCCAGATAACTCAGGCCATGGTTTGCCTTGGTGCGCACACTTTCAGAAGGATCCTGGAGTAGGCGCTCAAGTAGAGGGACAAAATCTGGATTTCTCAAGGTACAAATGGCGTAAGCAGCAGAATCCCGGTAGGCTGAAAATTTTGAATCGATCATTTTTTCAAAAAGAGCCAAACGTTCCTCTTTGCCCAAGCTATGTAACGCCTTAAGCGCGTTTGCCCGCACCCGGTTGTCCACATGATTTGCAAAAGTGCTGATCCGAGCCAGTGCACGCGCCCCCCCTATGCTTTCGAGGGCTTCAATGGCCGTGGCGATAACCCGGGGTTCATCATCTTCCAGGTAGGGATAAATTTTCTCGTGCTGTTCGGGTTCTGCCAAAGGAAGAAGGCGTAAACAGCAACCTTTTATAAATGCATCCGGATTTTTTTTCTCAAGTTTTAAAACCGTGTCCAGATAGTCAACACGTTTCTCACAAACCAAAGTATTCAAAGCCTGCTTTCTAGCCTCCAGATCCTTTCCAGATAAAGCGTCGTTCAGATCCAGATCGTTTTCAGAATCAGGATTTTCCCGCCCTTCACCCAAAGCCTTGCGATTTTCATAGCGCTCTTGAACCTGGGGGCTTTCATTGGCCTCTTTTGATACGCCGCTTTGTGCAAAGAGCTCTTTTAGTTTCTCAAGAATTCTCTGGGACTCTTCAATTGAGCTAAGAGCCCGTACTTTTTCCTCCAGGGATTCCAGGTATGATGCCGTATCAAATAACGGACGAGGCTCAAAGGCGGTGACTTTGTCCTTAATCCTTGCAAACTCCTGTCTTGAAACTCTAAGATCTGGGCTTACCCGATCCCAGGATTCATAGCGAAAGCTTGAAACCCGACCTGAAGCATGGTAGCGCTCAAAAAGCTTTTCAAGGATCTCTAGAGCCACCGTGCCTCTAAACTGATCCAACATGAGTTTTCTCCTTATAGCTCAAAATACCGATCGACCAGGGTTGAGTTGGACCCTCTTTTGAAAAGTGATTCAATCTTCAAGCAGGGATCCGGACTCGAAAAGCGACACAACCGCGAAAGAAGCCACTCCTCATCCAAAATTAAATCGGAACTCAAGCCTTTTTTCAAAACCTCAAGCACCGCAACGGAATCATCCCCCGCAAGATGTAAAAGAATATGGGCCTTTTGAAAAATAGCCAGAGCCTTGCTGTCCTGAGTTTTATCCTGCCATTTTTCAAGCCAATTTGCCAACTCCCTTGCAAATGGGGGTGAAAAACGTGCCAGGATAACCAGGCTAGAAATATGATGTTCTAGTAATTTTCCGGCTTGCAAGAAGGATTTTCGTTTTAAGAAAGTTTCAACCCGCTTCAAGATACTTGCCGGAGCCCTTGGTGGAGAGGCAATCAAATGCGGTGGAGGCTCTTTAGTGCTGTTTTCGATTAAGTCATTCCCCATGCGAGCTTCTTGCAAAAAATAGGTGATTTCAAAATTGTGGGCAATCTCTGAGGAATAGAGCGGCAACCGTGTAAGAGGCTTGAATATTTCAGCTTGCAGCTTCAAGGGTTTTAGCCGTGCAAACAATTGGTAGAAAAACAGACTGGGCGCCGCTTCAAGACGTTCGTCAAGTCTCTTCAAAATCTTCGCCTTGCTTTTCAGGAAAAGATCTTTGGGGGCCTGAGTTTCTAAAAATAAATTATCGTCCGTATTTTGATCCGGGGCCGATGCAGCCAAAACTTTGGTACTGGCCGGGGAGAATTTCTGGAGAAGAAGAAGTTGCTCGGCAGTTTCTAACCCGATGGTTTTTAACTGTTTGCTTATCCGGGGCTTTGAAATCGCTGTGCGCAGGGCTTGAAGATCAGGCTTTAGGGCATTCTTGGCGGCCAGAATCAATAAATCCCCAGCGTTGGCTTGAAATCCATAGAGATAGGGAAAAACTTTCCTTAGAGATAAAATAATGGAGCTGACACTGCCGTGTCCGAGTTCGTAAGCCTGAACCCATTGCAAAAAAACGCCTTCTTTGGATAATCGGGATCGAACAATTTCAAAAAACTCGCGTGTGAAGACCGAGGCGGTTCCAGCCTGCCAAGGATTAGAGGGTTCTGAAACAATCAAATCAAATTCTTGATCTGAGCTCAAAAAAAAGCTACGGGCATCATCGACAATCCATTGCATACGAGAGTCTTGGAAGGGTTTTAAATTCCAAGGCTGAAAAAAGCTGGCGGCCTTAGCCATTTTTTTGGCAATCTCGATGACATAAAGATGATTAATGGGATGCAAAAGCATCGACCCTGGGGTAACACCACTACCCAGCCCGATTAAAGCGACATTGCGAACCTTAGATTTGAGCAAAAGAGGGAGATGTCCTAGCAGCATTTGTGTGCCCATATCCCGCCCCGAGGATGCATCTGCTTTTCCATTGACCACCAAAGTTCGGTCTCCTCCTTCTTCCCAAACCATTAAATTGGCCGCAGGGTCATCTTCAAAGAAAAGAACTTTGCGCTGCTCGGCCAGGGCATCAAATTCCTTAAGCGGTGGAATTCTTGGATACCGTCGATGAGGAGCAACGCTAAATCGGCTGATTTCCCAAGAACCCATAGTCTGAGAAAAAGCAAAAACCCCGATCAAAACTGCCGACAAGGCCAATCGTTCCTGGCGCTGATAAGGACGACAAACCCATAAAACCAGGGCCCCGAGAACCACAGCCCCCCCGGCAGAAAAGGTGAGGGAACCGTCAAATCGCAAAAACGGAACTAAAATCAATCCGCCCAGAGCGGCACCCACCACATTTCCCAGGGTATCCCACGCGTAAACCAAACCAGCCTCTGTTCCCACCTGGTCTGTGCGGCTGAGATATTCTTTGATAATGAGGGGCAAAGACATTCCTGAAGCCAGACAGGCGGGAAGCATGACCATGAAACTGACAAGAAATTTACCTGTTTCGTAAATATAGAACCCCGGTTCCGTAGGAGCCAGCATTGAAAGAAAGCATTTAAATCCCCAGGGAAGATAGGGGTATAAGGGCATGGGTAAAAAAATGAGAACTCCGGTTAAAACCTGCGACCAGCCAAAAAGCCGCAAGGGGTTTTTAATGCGCGAGTCCAGGTAGGCCAGCAGGAGACTGCCCAGCCCGATTCCCGTCACAAATGCTGAGAGCATCACGGCAAAAGAATAGGTACTTGAACCAAAAACCAACCCAAAATAGCGTGTCCATGAAATTTCAAGATTGAACCCTAGAATCCCCTCAATAAAGATCAATCCCAGCAACCAGTTTTTGCCCGCAGTTCTTTTTTCCCCTTCAAGCACCGGTTTCTGAGGGGGGCTATACGCTCCTGATGCCTTCTTCAGTCCCGCAAGGAACCAGGCCAGAAATCCAATGGAGGAGCTGATCATGCCAAGCCCCATGGAGCTACCGTCCAGCCCCAACCCCGGAAGGATGAAAAAAGCCATGGCCAGAGCACCCAACGCAGCCCCAAGGGAGCCCACGGCATAGAGCAAGGAGGGTCTGGAACTAATTTTCTGATCGACCTGAGTCAAATAGCGCAACAAAACCGGAAAGCTGCCCCCCATAAGTACCGTGGGAGGAATCAGCAAAGCCCCTGAGATCATCACTTTGGAGCCCAAAAGCACAAGGCTACCCGAACTAAACAAACCCCCTTGAGCCAGATTCAGGTAAATTTGGGGTAATTTGGACTCCAAAAAAGGAAAGAAAAGAATCGCATAGGCACCGATTCCAAGTTCAAACACCCCAAAAAGCTTGAGTCCTGAGAAGCGCCGATCCGCTAATGGCCCAAGAAACCAGCTGCCTAAAGCCATTCCTCCCATGAAGGCCGCTAACACTGCCGCGTAGGAATAAGAACTAATTCCAAGAAACGAGAGAATATACTTGCTCCACAGAACTTGGTAGGCTAATCCGGTAGCCCCGGAAATAAAGAAGAGAAAATAATAGAGTGGACGTAGCAAGTTTGTGAGTATACAGGATTTGCGAGGGAGGAAATCAGGGTCATGAAGATAAATTCTCTGCCTCGTGAAATTCTAAAGCTCCTACGACAGGGGCAATCCATGGCGATCTTTTTAGTTCTACTAATCCAGAAAACCTAAACCTATAAAAGGCGGTTAAAAAACCATGCGAGAAAATGAAAAAATACTGGAACGAGTTTTATTGGTCTTAATTTCTGAGCTGGTACGAGATTCTTCTGACTTGGAATTTGAACGTTCTCCTTTGCACACCCTCCTCAAAGAATTTGAACTGCCTGCCGGCGCTTATGAGAGAATCAAGAAAAAGGTTCTCAAGGGGGTTAAACCATCGAATCTGGCCGGAAAACTAGAGTTTCCGGTTCTTTTTCAAAAGCTATTTGATGAACTAAACCCCCACCATCATATTTCTGAAATTGACAGCGTTTTACTCAAACTCGTAAAAGTGTTTCAACTTGAGCATGATTTCCTGCAAAAACATGAGACCTTTATTTTTGGCCTGGGAGAAGATCGCCAGGATCGACCCAGGGCAAGAAACTATCAAACTCTCGAACGATCACAAGGAGCATCCACGCAAAAATATGAGCTCCAGCAGCGCGATGGATTGAGCTGGGTTGAGGTACACCTTCTAGGAGACAGTATTATTGCCGAGGCAGGCAGACTGCGCTATAGCCTCGGAAATATCTCCACGGAATCTTCGTCTAGTTCTGTTTTAGACTCATTAAGGGCCCTAAACGCCGGTCGCGGAATCCACCGGCCCATTTACCACGGAACCGGAAAACTCGTTTTGCAGCCCTCACTGGGTCAGTTTTATGAGTTACCCCTCAATGATGAGACCTATATTTTAGAAAAATCCGCATTTTGGGCCGCAGACCTATCCATTAATCTAGCTTCGGTTGTAAGTCGTGAACTTCAGGCGGAACACGCGGATGAGGATGTGTTTCAAACTGCGGTGAAGGGAACCGGGAGTGTGATTCTCAACTCTCCAGGGTCTGTAGAGATTCTTGACCTCTGTGAGGAAAGACTTGTAGTAGAGGGGAGTTTTGCTTTGGCCAGAAGCAGAGCCCTAAAACACGAATTCAAAAAATCCTATAGTTCATTTTGGGTAGACTCATCAAAAACCAACCGCTTTGTAAACATCTTCCAGGGAACCGGACGAGTCTACCTCGCCCCCATACCCACAAAAGCCCTATTCCTGGCCGAAACCTCACTTTAAGGCGATGTCTGCGTGTCGCAGATCCCATTTCACTTAGGAATGAAGAAGAAAGATTGCCTATCTTGGTCTTGCTCGTTTTTAAAGTAGAGCTCTAAAACCGCTCCACGTAGATCAATTCTCAATGATTAGTAGAGGTCTGAGTTTGAGTTCAAAGCGTTGGTCTAGCTTTTTTTCGCGTACATCTTTTTGAGATAGCACCTCGGGCCACCCGAAGGGATGGTGGAACTGAAATTGATAGGGATTTGCTCTGTAGGTCCCTGGATAAGCCAAATAGAGGGCGTCAAACACTTGGTAACGCAAATTACTAAAACTATCCCAGCTCAAAAAATGTTCTTTTATGCCTCGGCGAGTTTCAATTAAAGCCTTAAAGGCCCAGTTTACTGTCACTTTTGGACTGTTTTGCCAGGCGGATCGTTGTTGCATCGCCATGATTTTTTTCAGGTTCAATTCTTGCAGATCAATTTTTCCCAAATCAAAATGATAGAGAGCTTTTTGCTCTAGTGAACTTAGAGATCGAATGAACTGGCCCTTTTGCATAATTCGATACAGGCCCTTTTTGGGTAAGTCTCTCAACAGTGCCGATACCGCGGCCAGACGTGTTGTTCTTTTTTGAGATTCATCTTCGTAGCATTTCCAAAGAAAGTTCTGCACCAGGGCCTGTCCAGGGTTTTGACTGTTCTGCTTGGATAGAGTTCTTCCCAGGGCCTTAACCAAAACCGGCGCTGAAAATTCCTTTAATTGAATCAACAAAGACCTCAGGTTCAAGATAAAACGCCTCTCACCTATGAATTCCTGAAGTATGGATCTTGCTCTAAAGTGTAGATAGGTAAGGCGATCGTCAGATAGAACCTCAATGAGCCTTTTTATGAGTTCAGAGGGCTTTAAAACGAAATTCGAGTCGGTCACTCCTTGATTTACAAGGGCTACCATGGCGTCCATGGCATAGGCCCCAAGGGGGGTATAAATTACCTCTCCAGATCTTTCCTCGGGTACTAAAATCGCTGATTTCATGCTTTGATCTAGAACCGAGAGAGCACCGGGTTTGATGATGCTGCCCATGCACAGCAGACCAGCGGTTTTGGTGGCAATTCTGCGGCTTTCCACCATCTCGTAAAAATCCTCAAAGCTTCCATGGATGATCAAAGGTTGAATCAAGTCATTGAACCGATACTCCTCTTTCCCATAACGGGCCGTGGACTGTCCAACCGCCACAAGTTTCTCTAACTTGGCGCGTAGAATAGGCATAGCTCCGGGAACTCTGGTCCGGGCAAGCCCCAGGGTAATGAACTGCAAAAAACATAAGAAATAGAAAAGACGGATCATGAGTTCTCTCCTGAGCCTGGATTAAGAACAAAAAATAGAGAGGCCATTGTCACCAAGGCCGTTTCTGAACGAAGAATCTCAGAACGTGAAAAACGCCTAAAAAGACAGGGGGTCTCTTGCAGGGCATCAACCTCGCGACTGGAAAAATCACCCTCTGGCCCAATGACAAAGTCTTTGACACCAGACAAATCCTTTGTCGTATTCAGGATTTTTGAAGCCCCGACTCCTAAAACCAGGGAATGGTGGTTTATCTGGTTTAAGATGGACTGAAGGGTAATGGGGGCTAGAAGCTGAGGAATCGCCATATTTCCACTTTGCTGACAGGCAGAGCGTACTTTTTCTCTGAGCCGCTCCTGTCGATTCTCGAAACGCTGTATTGCGGTTTTGGTCCATGTGCAATGGTCACTGCTATAAAACCGGATTCGTCCGATACATAACTCCGTAAGCTTTTCAACGGCCCATTCCAGACGACGAGTTTCAATGAGTGGAAAAAACACCGTAGTTTCATTTTGCGAAACCTGACCTAATACTTGGGCTTCTTTGAGAATGTATCGTCCCATCTCACCTTCAACCCTACATTGATAGGACCTGCCCTCAAAAAGGCCCAAAATCTCAAATGGTGGAGTCTTTCTAAGCACTTTTAGATGATTGCAGTCTTTGGGGTCTAATTCGAATTGGTCTCCTGATTTTTCTAAAAAAATAAAACGCATCTCAATCTAGGGTCGGACAAAGTCTCTCTTGCGTAAACTATAGATCCAATGAGCCTGATACTTCTTAAAGGCTTCTTGAAATTGAAAAACACTCGCAGGGTCATCAAGCCCGTAAAACACCTGTTTTCTCCAGAGGTTCTCCATGGGAGAAAAACGGTACAGAATCGGTACAGTCGGGGGTACGTCTTTTTTTGAGGGCAAAACCTCTAACCCCAAAGACCTGAGATTCCATCCGTACTCCAGCTCATACTTCCAGCGCGAAGGCAGTATTCGGGTAAATTCCAGGGCTTTTTCCTCGAGAGCACGCAAAATAAACCCCTGCCCCCAAAGAAGGGGCTGAGATCTCCAATCCGTTAAAACTTCGCTTGAACAAGAGCTTTCATCCAGGCTCAATGCCCAAAGTTTTTGACTTTCATAGATGTAAACACAGGGATCTAATGCCACTTGATCCTTAAACTTATCAAAGAAGCCTCCAAGCGTATCTTGAGGGTTTTCTGGCTCAAAAGCCAACATATTCCAACCCGGTTGAATTTCGATCAAATAAGTTTCCACTTCAAGCTCTGGTTCACTAAAAAAACTAAATCCAAAATCTTCCCCGAGGATTTCTGACTGTGGGTCTTTTAAAGACAAGCGCAATTCTCGACCCTTTAGGGACTTCACATCTTCTAAAAAATACCAGGTTAGAACCTGCTCACTGGCTGCTGATGCTGTAGTGACCTCGGTAGATAGTGAATCTCTGGGAAAAAATGTCGAATTGGAGTCCTCTGAACGCACCTGAAAACTAAACTGCGCAAATTCAGAATTGTCGTCTGTGAATTCATAGGCCATTTCAAGGCGGTTGCCAGTGAGAACCAATGTGGGTGCCTTTGAAAAGTTTGGGAGGCTTAAATAGTTTTGAGCCGTTACTTCTGTAATGCCAATAGAATTAAACCCCTTATCGCAAGAATTATTCGTAGTCCAATAGATAAAACTAGATTTCCCTGGTCGCATTTTAGCCTGAACACGCGTTCCATGATAGGCGCGAATATTGCGCCGCAATCTCATAAAACAAGCCTCAAATTGCGGATCTTGAAAACAAGCCTCCACTTCATCACGATCTGGCACCTGCAAAAGGTCAAATTCAGGCGGAACACTGCATTGGCCGCAAGGGTCGTCGTTACCCAAATGACAACGTGACTCAAACACAACCCTTTTGGCTGAATTGGAATTGTTTTCAAGCGCCAAATACTCCAGTTCATAGTTTCTAAGAGATTTCATTCTTTCTGAAACCAGGTCTAAATCGATGCGAGTCGGGCTTTTAAACTGCCCTAGGGGTAGGTTTTTTCCAAGAGAAATGAAGTCCATGTCATAAACCGGGTTTTCAAAATACTGGGCCAGGGCAAAACTCTTGAATATTTCCCTGAGATCAAGGTTATAGCCCGATAGAGTGGATTCCAGTTTGGGCAGATGATCCACCTTGTTATCGAGCAAGCCAAGCAATCGAGTATTTCTTAGTTTAGAACTTGGGCCTAAACCATGCCAAAGATGCGTAAAAAACAGATAGCCCAGTCCATAGTATTCCACCGGCAGGGCACCACTATCCCCCTGGTAGTCTAAAAGATAGGTTAGCTCTGGGTTTTCAAGATAAAACGAAACCTGTCCTGGAGCTTCATTTGGATGGTCTAGAATTTTATCCTGCGAGCCTGGATAGTTTTGATTTTCAAAAAACCAAAAAATGGCAAACTGCGCTAGCCCTTCAGAAATCCACTCGGCAGTACTATCCCAGGCAGTCTTCCCT
>CAZRLV010000114.1:0-10093 GCA_964600955.1 uncultured bacterium | reverse complement strand
GAGATCATCATGGCGCAAACACCCTCTACATTTGAAATGAAGCCCGGAGACGCGGCCCCTGGGTTTCGGTTATCTACAGCCGACGAACAATGGGTTGAACTCCATGATTTCCAGGGGCAAAATGGGGCTCTGGTTATGTTCATCTGCAATCATTGTCCGTTTGTAAAGCATATTCGAAGTACCCTCGCACGTCTTTGTACCGAGTACCAGGAAAAAGGGATTGGTATTGTGGGGATCAATTCAAATGATGTGGAAAAATACCCCGAAGACGGCCCTGAAAAAATGTATGCAGAAGTTAAAGATGCCGGTTACACCTTCCCCTATCTTTTCGATCAGTCGCAAACGGTTGCCAAAGACTACCGCGCCGCCTGCACACCCGATTTCTTCCTTTTTGATTCAAAATTCCAGCTCTACTACGCCGGGCAATTTGATGCAAGCCGACCCGGAAATGATATCGCCGTAACAGGCGAAGACCTCAAAAAAGCCATGGATACCCTGCTAGAAGAAAAACCCCTTGATTTCGAACCCACGCCTAGCGTGGGTTGCAATATCAAATGGAAGCCGGGCAACGAGCCGCCGTATTTTGGAAACTCATAAACTAAGAATACCCATCAGCACCCAGAGTGTATTAGATATTTAAGAGCATCACAATGATTGAAGAATTGGCTTGATTCTTATACTATGGGCGGCCCTCTGTCTGTAATTTATGCTAAGCAATCAGTCTTTTCAGTCCTATCGTTGTAATCCGGGTTCTTCGGGTTCGGATTCGGGTACGGATCGCTCAACCTGGGCCGAGCTTTTGGGGTCGGTTTCCATGGCACTCTATGTGGTGCGCATGGCTGAGGGTGAGACTGCTCTTTTACCAGCCCCGGTTTATGAAACTCTCTTGGAGCAAAAATCTCCGTTGGAGCTTTTGGGGTTGATTCCTGCTGTGGGTCCGGGAGATCTGGGTAGTGCTGGGTTTTGCCGTCGTCATGGGTTGAGTTGTGCTTATCTTGGCGGGGCCATGGCCAATGGAATTTCATCCGAAGAGATGGTGATTGCCATGGGCCGCTCAGGGCTTCTCTCCTTTTTTGGCTCTGGCGGGCTGCATCCGCAACGCGTGGAAAAAGCCATCTTGCGTATTCAAAAGGAGTTGGGAGAGCGCCCCTTTGGGTTTAATCTTTTGCATAATCCCCTGGAACCCTCCATTGAGGAAGCTACGGTTGAACTTTATTTACGCTATGGGATCACACGCGTTTCGGCCTCGGCCTATCTGGGGCTGACGCCTTATGTGGTGCACTATCGTCTCAAAGGGCTCAAACTGGATGCTGCTGGAAAAGTGGCCCCTAAACACCATGTTTTTGCCAAGGTTTCGCGCTCAGAAGTGGCGCGGGCTTTTATGGCTCCAGCACCTAAAACCATGGTGGAGAAGTTGCTTGAGGATGGCAAAATTACAGCGCTGGAGGCCGAGCTTTCCCAACGTATTCCCGTGGCCTCTGAAATTACCGCCGAAGCTGATTCAGGAGGCCATACGGACCAAAGACCTCTGGTATCGATGTTGCCTACATTTTGTAATCTGCGCGATCAGGCTATGCAAAAATATGAGTATAAAGAGCCCATCTATGTAGGTTGTGGTGGCGGAATTTCTACTCCACAATCTGTAGTTTGCGCTTTTTCCATGGGCGCGGACTATGTTCTGACCGGTTCCATCAACCAGGGGGCGATAGAGGCAGGCACCTCTGCGGGAGTCAAAAAGGTTCTGGCGGAAGTTGAGCCGCATGATGTCATTATGGCTCCCGCCGCGGATATGTTTGAAATGGGGGTAAAACTTCAGGTTCTAAGGCGTGGGACTCTTTTTCCCATGCGTTCGCAAAAGCTATATAATCTCTATCAAAACCATGGGTCCCTGGATGAAATTCCTGCTACCGAGCGCAAAAACCTCGAAGATCAGATCTTCAAAAAGCCTTTAGATGAGATTTGGGAAGATACCCGTAGATTTTTTGAGGATCGCGATCCTTCACAACTCGAGAAGGCTGAGAAAGACCCCAAACACAAGATGGCCCTTGTTTTTCGCTGGTATCTTGGAAAGTCCAGTCTATGGGCTATAGAGGGCGATCCCAAGCGCCAGATGGACTATCAGGTCTGGGTCGGGCCCTCCATGGGCGCCTTCAATGAATGGGTGCGAGGCAGCGCACTCTCACACAGTCAAAATCGATCTGTGGTGGGCATGGCAAAAGCTCTGATGCACGGGGCGTCGGTTTTGACGCGTTCCAATATTCTCAAAGCCGCGGGAATTGAGGTTGAGCAATTATCAGAGCAATTAAGTCCTGAGCCCTACGGGATAGATCGGGACTCAAACTCAGGGCTGGAATTGGGGGCCTAATGAAAGATCAATCTTCCACCAACGCAAGAAATCGTGACATCGCTATCGTGGGCATGGACTGCCTCTTGCCGGGAGCTAGAAACCTGCGCGAGTTCTGGACGAATATCATCCGAAAAAAAGACTGTATTACAGATATCCCCTCTACGCATTGGGATATTGATGATTATTATGACCCTGACTTAAAGACCCCAGATAAAACCTATTGCAAGCGCGGAGGATTTTTACCCACAGTCGATTTTGACCCCCTGGAATACGGTCTGGCCCCCAAAGATCTCGATGTAACTGATTCCGCGCAACTCCTGGGCATGATGGTTGCCAAAAATGCTCTCAAAGATGCTGGGTATCTCCAGTCCGAGGGTGGCAGGGACTTTGATTCGGATCGCTGTAGCGTCATTTTGGGCACCACATCCATTACGGAGTTGAGTACTCCTCTGAATATGCGCCTGGCGACACCGGTGATTCAAAAAATCCTGGATCAGCATGGACTGGACCCCAAGGTTCGTGACTCGGTTCTCAGTCAATACAAAAGCTCATTTCCGATCTGGCAGGAAAATTCATTTCCCGGGGTCCTTGGCAATGTGGTGTCTGGCAGAATCGCCTCGCACCTGGATCTGGGGGGAACAAACTGTGTTCTCGACGCCGCCTGCGCCTCAGCCCTCGGAGCGGTGAAAATGGCCGTAGACAGCCTCTTGACCCATAGCTGTGATATGGCCATCACCGGGGGAGTGGACACGATTAACAATGTGTTCATGTATCTTTGTTTTTCAAAAACTCCAGCGTTTTCCAAAGCAGGTAAAAGCCGTCCTTTTGACCGCGATAGCGATGGAATTTTAATTGCTGAAGGCATCGCCCTGATGGTTCTCAAACGCTATGAAGACGCCCTGCGCGATGAGGATCGAATCTATGCCCTGATCAAAGCCGTGGGTAGCTCCAGTGATGGTCGCTCGAAAAGCGTCTATCAGCCCGTTTCGGAAGGTCAGTCCAAAGCCATTCGCCAGTCCCATGATCTGGCAGGAATATCTCCACAAGACATTGAATTGATTGAGGCCCATGGGACGGGTACTGCCGTTGGCGATGTCGTAGAACTCAAGGGACTCGAATCCGTCTTTGGCGCGGCTAAAGCAAAAGAGGCCCCCTGGTGCGCACTGGGCTCGGTGAAATCTCAGATCGGTCATGCCAAGGCTTGCGCAGGAGTGGCCGGGCTTATGAAGGCCTCACTTGCCATTTACCACAAGGTACTGCCTCCCACGATCAATATTGAAAATCCAAGTCCCGAGCTGGACCTCGATCAGAGCGCCTTTTATCTCAACACTGATTCACGGCCCTGGGCATCCAGGGGCGAAAACCATACCCGTATGGCAGGTACAAGCGCTTTTGGCTTCGGTGGGACGAATTTTCATGTGACTCTGTCCGAGGACAAAAACTCGCTGTCAGGCGAGTCCCTGTTGAACCCCGCCTCTGAGATTTTCATTTTTCAAGGATCTGATCCAAAAGAACTCAAGACCCAGATACAAACAGCACTTGAGGAAATAGAGCTTTGCGATGATTTTCATGGTTTTGCTCGTTATAATCAGCACCAGTTCAAGCAGGGTTCCTCTGCCTGCGCTACTGTCGTCGCAGAGAACTTTGAAACTCTCCAGAAAAGCCTCAAGGATCTCAGCTCTCATTTAGTAGAACATCCGCAAAAAACCTGGTCTTCGTCGGGTAGCTTCTATCTTCCCGGTGAGGAGTTTCAGTCTGCCGGGGTAGCCTTGCTTTTTCCCGGTCAGGGCTCGCAATACCCATGCATGCAAAAAGCCTATCTCGATCGTTTTCCAAAACTGCGAGAGCTGCTAGATCAAATTGAAATCAAGCGTAGCCTGGAGGGTAAACCCGCGTTGCTTGATTTTTTATATCCTCAAGCAGCTTTTAGTCAGGCAAAAAGGAATCAGCAGCGCGAAGCACTGAGACAGACAGAAAACGCTCAGGTTTCGCTGGGGTTTGTTAATCTGGCTGTTTATGAGGTTCTTAGAGCTGCCGGGGTTCAATCCGATGTTTTCGCCGGACATAGTTTTGGCGAATTGACAGCTCTGCATTGTGCGGGGGTTCTCAGTCAAGACAGCTATTTTGAACTCGTCGGTGAGCGGGGACGCTGTATGAAAAAGGCGTCAAAGAAAAATTCAGGCTCCATGGCGGCCGTTTCAGGCTCTCTGGAGAAAATTAGGACCCTGCTGTATCAGTTTAATCAAGATCAAAAAACAACCCTGGTCCTGGCAAACGAGAACGGTCCCACTCAGGGGGTGCTGTCCGGGGCACCAGAAGATCTAAAAATAGCGTGTCGCTTTTTTGAAGAACAAGGTCTATCGACTCGGCCGCTTGAGGTCAGTGCGGCTTTTCATTCTCCCTCGATGGCTGAGGCGGCTCAAAACTTCAAGAAAGCCCTTGGCAGTCAAACCTTTCACAAGGCTAAAAAGCCGGTCTACTCCAATGCTATGGCGGCACCCTATCCAGAATCTCCTCAGGCGATTTGCGAAGTTCTGGGAGAACATCTTACAGAGCCCGTGCGTTTTGTGGACGAAATTCAAGCCATGTATCAGGCCGGCGTTCGTGTTTTTATTGAAGCCGGTCCCGGGGCGGTACTCAGTTCCCTGACCCGATCCATTCTCAAAGATAGGCCCCACCTGGTTTTATCATCCGATGCCAAAGAAGACGTGCGAGATCCCCTTTTACCCCTCTCTTTGATTCTGGCCCGCTTGATTGCCATGCATAAGGTTGATTTTCAAGCCGCGTTTTTTGGTGCAAGGGTTGAGCTACCAAAAAGACGAAAACTGAGTCCGGCTGCAGTGAAGCTCAACGGAGCCAATTATCTAAAGCCTGAAACACGTGAGGCCCCCCATAGAAAACCCGCAGTGGAATTTAGGGTCGCAACTCAGGAAAAAACAGCCGTTGAGAGGCTTAATCCGGGCAAAAGGGATTTACAAAAAGCCCCAAAACATGTACCATCGCCCCCGCCCAGAAAGTCTCAAAGCCATCAAAATCGACCGCCGATTAGGCCCTCTCAGGCGAGTCACAGTGGTAGAGCAGGTTTGGAGGGGAAGGTAGGAAAAATGCAGGATCGACAGGGATCAGATCAAAAACAGGAATTTAACCGCTACCGTATGAAGATGCTCGAGGTTCATGAGCAGTTCCTACAGATGCAGACCGAAGCCAACCGAGTATATGAACGAATGCTTTTTCAGGAAAATTCCAGCCATACGGGTTCCCAGTTTTCTCAGTCCTATGCAGAACCCTCTTTTGTTCCAGCGCCCGAGCCAGATTTTCAACCTCCAGCCCCTGTTGTGAACCGTGTTGAACCTGTAGCGCCCGTTGCACCCCGTGTAAACCCAAACCCGACTCCTCCCCTGAGTCAAAGAGTTCCAAATCAGGAGGAAAAAAATGGTTCTTTATTAAGTTCCATGTTTCAGCCCCGCAATGAGCCTGTTTCTGAGCCAGGAAAACTTCCCCCAGTACCCAAAGAGGCCCAAAGTCTTGTCGGCGCGACGTCGGCCCAGACCCCGGCTTCTGGAGAAATTTTGGAAACCCTGAAGCAAACCATAGCCGACCGAACCGGATTTCCTCTTGAGATGATCCAAGACGAGATGAAGCTCGAAGAAGATCTGGCCGTGGACAGTATTCGCCGCGTTGAGATTTTAGGCATGATTCAGGAGAAGTTTCCTGCGGCTCCGGTCATTGGTCCTTCACAAATGGGCGTGCTGACCACTGTAGCTGAAATTGCTCAGTTTCTCGAGGGCGAACCCGCGCAGGCTGTTCAGTCTGAGGAGACGGTTGAGGAAAGTCCGGCTCCTATGTCTGAAGCTAACACCAGGGGTGCCGGGGGGTCCAGTGTTGAGATCCTGAGCGAACTCCTGCATGTCATCTCTGAGAAAACAGGCTTTCCCCTTGAGATGATCAAACCTGAAATGCATCTGGAGATGGACCTGGCCGTGGACAGCATCCGCCGTGTTGAGATTCTTGGGGCCATTCGTGAGAAGTTTCCCAAACCCCCGGTCGTGGGTCCTTCAGAAATGGGAGTTCTCAATACCATTTCGGACTTGGTGGGCTTTCTCAGTGAATCCGTAGACGGACTACTGTCTGGCGCTGAAGACAAAAAAAAAACGCAGTTGGCGTAAGCGACCCGGGTTCGATTGCGCGTTTTCTCACCATAGCCCGTAGAATCGCTCTGCCCTCACAGGACTCAGATCAACAGGCAAGGCTCGAAGGGCCTGTATTGATCCTTCAGGATCAGGGTGAACTCTGGAATAAGGTGAAGAGCCATCTACAACAGCGCGGTGTGAAAACCTATTGTATATCGATTGAACCAGATCTTGAACCCTCCCAGCAAAACCTCCAGGCCCTCTTTGATTTCACGGACCAGAGATTCCAGGGCGTTTTGGACCTGCGTATGGCGCAGGGCACAGAGAGTCTTTTTGATTTGAGCCCCAAGGGTCGTCAGGAGTCCTTGAACTCGTCGCTTCTTTTCAGTTTTTATCTGGCGCAGTTTTTTCTCAATCAACTGGACTCAAACACCGGCTCAGAGATCACGGATCCTTTCTTTTTCAGCCTCACTTCCCGCGGAGGAAAATTCGCAACCGATGGTTGTCAGGGTCTTGACGAGGTTCAGGGCGGGGTCGCGGGTTTTTTGAAATGTCTGGCAAAAGAAGCACCGCAGCTCAGGACTCGTGTTCTCGATATTTCCCCAAAGGAGGACCCAGATCAGATCACCTCGCACATTATGAATGAGCTGACTTGCAGACAGGGTCCTGTGGAAGTGGGCTACCAGGAGGGATATCGTTATGATCTTGCCACTTTACCCGTCCCCTTGGAAACCGAGGAACTAACGGATTCGATTCTTAAAGATGAGGATGTTGTCCTGGTAACAGGCGGTGCTCGCGGAATCACCGCAGAAATGGTTCGTGCTTTGACAGATTCGGCCAAAGCCTCGTTCATTCTCTTAGGGCGCAGTTCTATTTCTATTCCTGAGATGCAAGATCTTGAGAAGGGACTAGAGGACAAGGATCTAAAAGCAAAGCTTTTCAAGGTCATGCAGGCTCAGGGAAAGAAAGTCAGCCCGCGTGAGATTGAGACGCTGTTTAAGAAAATTCGCTCGGCTGAAGAGATTCAAAACCTCCTGGATTGGATGCAAAGCCAGGGGTATCGAGCGCGCTATCATAGTCTCGACATCACTCAGCCTCTGGAAGTGGAGAATTTTCTGCAAGATCCCGCAACAAATCCAGGCAAAGTCAGTGTTTTCATTCATGGCGCCGGTGTTTTGGATGATCGATGGATTAAGGAGAAGACCGGACCTGGGTTTCACCGTGTTCTGGACACGAAGATCAAAGGTCTTTTTTCCTTGCTGGATGCCCTCAGGGGCCATCCCCTGAGGCAGATTACTCTGTTCTCCTCGGTAGCTGGAAAATACGGAAACCCCGGTCAGAGTGATTATGCCGCGGCTAATGAAATTCTTAATCATCTGTCCCTCAATCAAGCTGCCAGCCCCTTTCCAAAAGCTCGTTGGCTTTCTATCAACTGGGGTCCGTTTCGCGGGGGCATGGTTACGGCTCAACTTGAGAAGAAATTTGAGGCCGAGGGGGTTGAACTGATTGAACCTGAGATTGGAGCTTGGCATTTTCTAAGAGAGCTACAGCTTCCCTCTCCCGGCGAGCCTGAGATTCTGGTGGGTGGGGTCAGTTCCCAGGAGCTTGCCTCTGTACCCTCCAGGGACCACCCTCAGGAGGAAGTGCTCTCCTGGGAAGAGAGTATTTCTGAGAAGTCTCATCCCTACCTGCTCGATCATGTCATCAAAGAGCCGGTGCTTCCCATGGCCATGGTTATTGAACTCTGCGCTCGTTCGGCTTTGAAAAATTTTCCGGGGTTGAAGTTTTTTAAAATTCGAGATTTGGAAGTCACGCATGGTTTAACCTTTCCTGGAATCGAAAGGACCTTGACCCTCCGGTGCACGCATGAGATTACTCCCGCCCATGGAGTTACCGTTAAAGTAGAGATTTTCTCCAGGATCGGGGATAAGAAATCCAGGCCACAACTCTGCTACCAGGCTTTGGTAGATCTGGTCCGTAGTGTTCCAAGGCAGCAGACAGAGATGGATCATATCCTTCCCTCAGTCTGCGCTCAGAGTTTTTCAGGAGATATTGATCAGGCTTATGAGGAGTTTCTTTTTCATGGGGGTCGCTTGCGGGCTATATCGGCCATTTTGGGCCATTCCCCTTCTGGAATTGAGGGGACTTTGAACTGCTCGCGACCCGTAGAACTTTTGGATCATGCGTCTGATTCGACCTGGATCACTGATCCTTTGGTTTTAGATGGAATGGCACAACTTGGCCTGATTTGGCTGGGTACCCATCAGGGTTGTATCGGTATTCCCCAGGGGATTCAATCTTATACTCAGATTCGTCCTCTGGGCGATTCGAAACTGCGGTGTCTGGTTAAGGTTGCCAATCTTAACCCCAAGACCTATAAGATCGGACTCGATTTTTGGTTCTTGGATTCTGAGTCGCGGGTGCTGGGGTTTGGTACGGGGTGGGACGCCGTGTTTAACAAATCTTTCAATTCCTATACCACTCAGGCCAAAAGGCGCACTGCATGAGCCTAGAGCCCATCGCAATTATAGGCATGTCCTGCCTATTTCCGGGCTCAGCTTCCCCCGAAAAGTTCTGGGACAATATCCACGAAGCCAGGGATTTTTCCAGGCCTATTGATCCAGAGCGCCTGGGACTGCCCTTTTCAAGAATATCCGGTAGTCCTGGTGAAGCGGACAAAGCCGTAAGTTCACATTTTGCCACCATGCAAGAGCGAGTGGATCTTCAGCCTTTTGAGGGCGTACCAGGGATCGCTGAATTGGACCCTTATTTTCACTGGTGTCTGCATCTTGGCCGTGAGGCGCTGCTCGATGCCAATCTTCTCGAAAACCCCGCACTGAGTCGAGCGGGACTGATTCTTGGTAACCTGACTTTTGCCACCGAGTCTGCCCAGGAAATTTGTGAGGAGGCTTTAGTTTCCCTGCTACAAGGCATAGCACCGAGTGAAATATCGCGCCTGAGTCTGGAAAAGTCCGCCGTAGATAATCTGCATGCCTCCGCTCGCCCGGCTGAGATCTGCGCTGATTTTTTGGGTTTGGGACTGGATTCTTTTGCGATTGACGCTGCCTGTGCCTCTTCGCTTTATGTCATTCATCTGGCCGCCGAGCAACTGCGTAGCAGTGAGGCTGATCTCATGCTGGCTATGGGGGTCTCACGCTGCGAAGCCGTGGCCTTGCAGGTTGGGTTTTCGCAACTCGGAGCTTATTCCAGGTCTGGTAAATGCAGGCCCATGTCTGAGGAAGCTAACGGGCTGATTGTGGGAGAAGGCGGAGGAGCGTTGGTTTTAAAGCGGCTCTCAAATGCCCTGGAGGATGGAGACCGTGTTTATGCCGTAATACGAGGGGTGGGCTTGAGTTCAGATGGTCGCGATGGCGGGCTTCTAGGACCTTCTTCTCGCGGACAGAAAGAGGCCATGCTGAATGCTTTTGAGCAATGCGAGATCAGCCCTTCTCAAGTGGACCTGCTTGAGTGTCATGGTACCGGAACCCCTCTGGGAGATCAGGTGGAACTGGAATCAACGCGATCCATTTTTGAAAAATCTCGCAGCTCGGTTTTAAATATTGGGTCCGTAAAGTCCATGGTGGGTCATTGTTTGAGCGCAGCGGGTATGGCCAGC
>CAZRLV010000113.1:0-10141 GCA_964600955.1 uncultured bacterium | reverse complement strand
GCGGCCTTGAACAGCGTAGAAAATGTCCAGTCCTCTGGGAATAGCCAGGCTCTCTACGAGATCATAGCAATGTCGTCTATACAGGATTCCAGCCTGCTCTCCCTTGGCAGAAGGCTCTCCTAATCTAGGACTGAGGCCCTGACATTTTTCCAGGATGGCCAGGATTTTCGCGTGTGTGGGTGCCGGGGGTTTGGGTTTGAAAGCCTGGTTTCCATGTACTGGCAACTCGGATGCGCCAACCAGAAAGGGACTTGCTCTACCGGCTTTATCTGCAGAGTCCCGCTTCAGGTTCCCGCCCTTGAGTTCCATGGAATCAAAGCGGGCGGCCTGGGGGTGTGGAATTTGGTTTTCAGGGTTGTCCTTTTTTAATATTTTAGGGATATTAAAGGGGTTCTCGGTTTGTACGGTCGGCGTCATCTGACGAGTTTGCGGAGGAGGGTTAAGATCCTTTTGTCTTGAGAATAGCTGACGTTCCCTTGTGATGGGGTAGCGTGGGAGTAGGCCAGGAGGGGGGGTGAATTCTGACTGACGTTGGTTGGGGTGCTTCAAGCGGTGGAGTCGATCTCGGATGGAGCGAATTCTCTGCAAACCGGATCCACGCTCCAAGCGTGGGTCGCGGAACTGGCCATGTGAATCTGGGGATGATGCTTTAGAGCCACTGGCGGCACCAAAGGATGCCAGGAGCAGAGCTATGGTAAAACAAAGAGTTTGAAGCCGTGTCATGATAGTCCTTTTTTAAGGGCAAGATCAGTTTCTGGCATCTTCGGTCGAAAAACCTTAGGGGTCGAGCCATGGGGTATATATATTGGGGCGTATAATATTTTATTTTTGGCAAGTTGGCCAAAACTTGTCTCAAGCCAGGGGCAAATGTGTGAAACCGTACTATTTTAAGGCAAGTTTCTGTATTATGACTGCTCCTGTAAAATGAAGTGAGAGGGGACCACCTCTCTTTAAAAAGGAGCCAAAATGAGTGAAGTCAAAATTTTCAGTGAGTGGACCCCCAATCCAAACACTCTTAAATTCATGGTGGGCAAGGAACTGGCAGATCGAAGCTATGATTTTCTGACTCGGGCAGAGGCAGAAGGGAAGTCGGATCTCGCAGTTCAACTCTTTGATATCAAGGATATAGTAGGAGTTTATCTGGGTAAAAACTTTATTACCGTGACCAAGGGAACCACCAAGGAATGGAGTGAATACGAAGCCAGTGTCAAAGATACTATTACAGAGTTCATGAAATCAGGGGATGCGGTTGTTAAGAGTGGGAGCGGCGCCAAGAACTTGGATGCGGATCTTGAAAAACTTTGTGACGTGAGCAAAAAGATAGTTAAAATTCTGGATGATGAAGTGCGCCCGGCGGTTGCCATGGACGGTGGGGACATTGAGTTTAAAGGCTTTGAGAATGGTACGGTTTATTTGCGTATGGTAGGGGCCTGCGCCGGTTGTCCATCAGCGGGTATGACCCTGAAAATGGGAGTTGAAATGAGACTTAAGGAAGCAGTTCCTGAGGTGAAGGAAGTTTTGGACGTTTGAGATTCGAGATCCTGCGCCAATTTAGGAGAAAATTATGCAACCGACCCGTGAAAATATAGCCTGGCTGAAGGAGAAGGTTCTCAAGGCCCCTAAAATCATTTTTCACCGCTACTCACATTTGGATGATGCGGCGACGCAATGGTTTCTCAAGGAAGTGGCTAAGGTAGAAGCTCCCTTTGAATTTCAACTGAATAATCAGTTAAACATTGATGCTTCCAAGGGGGAAATTGGCCTGGATGTCATCCATCCCGAGGCCGTAAAAGGTTACCAAAAAGAGGACGGCACCTTTAGTTCAGCCTTTCGATGCGTGGTGGAGGCTTTTTTTACGGAGCCCGAATCTCCTGAACGAATGGCCATGCACCCTATCTTGGAGTGGGTTGATGGCGATGATAGTACGGGTTCGGCGACCAAGTATATGCTCGGTGAGAACCATTCTCTGATTGAAGCTGTAGGACTGACAACGATCTTCCAGGCCTATAAAACCCGTTTTAAGATTCATGATGACAGTGTAATCAATCATCGATTTGGTCTCGAAATTCTTTCGACGCTCTATGAGCATTTATTCGAAAGGGAGCTGGCCTGCTTCCGGGTCCGCGAGGACTGTGAATTTACTCTCGATGGTGTGGTTGGCATTTGTTCAGGCAAGGTTCCCCAGGAGGCGTTGGGATATCCTCAGGATCATTTACGTGAATTGGCCAGGAAGCATGGGGCCGTAGAACCCCTGGTTTTTCTCTATCGCGACCCCACTGTGGGTTTGGGAATTCTACGCCTGGTGGATGAAATTAGGCTGGATCATCCTGATCTAAAGGATTGGATCATTCATCACGGAGGTGGAGATTGGTTTTTTCATCCTGGCGGTTTCCTGACAGCTTGTGGAACCTCTACGACTCCCAAGAATCCGGCTGAAATTCCTGTTTCAGTGGGAGAGGTCAGCAAAAAGCTCAACGATGTTTTTGGAGGCGGACGTGCCGCTCTATGATTACCGTTGCGATCATTGCTGCGGGCTTTTTGAAAAGACGCATGCGATTAATTCCAAGGAACCTGTTCATTGTGAGCATTGCTCAAGCATTCGTGTGACTCGCAGACTCTTGGGTTGTGGCTATAGCTTTGGAGGCGGCAAGGACGAGGATCTGCATAAAACCCAGCAGGAGCATGATAAGAAATTCATGGCAGGCAAACAAAGGGTTGGCAATCTACTGCAAAAACTCAAGTCCCCTGAGGGGGGTGAAAAAACCGGCCCCAGAGGCTGTATTTATCACACTCGCAAGGAGTTGGAGTCCGAATATGGGAGTCTGTTTTAATGGCCATTTATGAATACTACCATCTTGATAAAATGGGTGCAGGTTGTACTGAGCACCTGGAGATATTTCAGAGCATGTCTGAGGTTCCTTATCAGGAGTGTCCGCATTGTGGATTCCCGGTTAAAAAAGCAGTCAGTCTTCCGGCCCGACACAAGACTACTCAGGGAGATCGGCTTTCTGATGATAATCTAAAGCGCACTGGCTTTTCCAAGTATGTTAAATCAGGTGATGGAACCTACGAGAAAGCAGCCGGACCGGATGAAGCTCCAGCAGCATTGGATCGCGATACCCTGGATAAAAACCTTAAGGGGCTACCGTAGGCAAGAAGAGGTTTAACCACGAAAAACACGAAAAAGCACGAAAGGTTGAAGAAGGAACTAAAAAACTAGAGGAATGGGGATCCATTTAAGCGGTCCAAAAAAGGCACTCGGAAATTATGATCGAATGCGAAAAGCTGGGTAGAAAATGAAAATACAGTCTTTGATTTTAGCTATTGGGTTATTTCAGTTCCTTTTGGTTCCCTTAGAGAGCAAAGAGCCTCCTTCTCGTGAGAAGATTTTGCATCATCTGGTGAAGGTTATGGTTGATCCAGAAATGGTTGCCGCCATGAAAAAAGATTTTTATGAGAAAATTAAAATGGGCCTGAATATGAGTAACCGTAAGATTTTTGAGGAACTGCTCGCAGAGGCTAAATCGAGTCGGCGCCAGGAAATGATTAGCAAATACGATGCTCTAGAAAAAGAAAGTAATGCGCTTTTGAAGCGGGTCTTTGGTTCCAAGGTTGATTTGCTTAAGATTGTGCGAGCAATGAACAAATTTGTCTATTCCAAGCATTTTTCGGATGAGGAATTGATGGGTCTGTATCGCTTTTATTCCAGCCCTCTGGGTAAAAAATATGTCAAAGTTTCTCGTCAGATGCTGATTGAAACCCAAGAAGAAACGGCCAAGTCACTACTCCCGCTTTCCATGGAGGTTTCTGGGGAAGTTCAGGAGCAGTTCCATCGCAAAGTCATCGGTCTCTTTGAAGAAGACCTCGAGATAGAACCATAAGTCAAATCAAGAATCAGAGGAATCAGAGGTAGCAGAGGAATGAAGAAAAAATCTTTTCCGACCTTTTGTGTGGATCCCCCGGTCAAGCCGTAGGATGACAGAAATAGACGCCGTGGAATGACGGTATTTTATTCCCCATTCCGATGCTTCCTGTAGTTCCGATAGTTCTTCTAGTTACCTCCTTCCCCTTGACATTATTTATATTTAGATTAATTTATGCAGAAGTTGGAACAAATTAGCTTTTTTTGACGTATGCAATCGGTAGGGAGTTCTTAAACCGGTTACGGACTCCTGGGGGCAGGACTGAATATGCGTAAAATTGCCTGTATAACGCTGTTTTTTTTCCTTTCAAATATTGTCTTGCCGACTTTAATTCTTGCCGCTCCATCTCCAACGCAGGCAGAGGACACGGCCCCAGAGCCTAAATCAGACTCTTCTCCAGGCTTTTTTCAGAAGGTTTTCAGAAACCTCAAAAGTAAGGCCAAGAATTTCACTCCTGATGAGATGCAGGCCATTATTGACGCTTCCGAGACTAAAACCTTTGAGGGAAACCCCACCCTGCGTCAGGAAGAATCAAATATTTTACGGCCTATTAAACAGGTTTCTCTGGCGGTAATGGACGATGAAATTGGGGTTGTTCGCACCTTTCTATCGTTTCAAATCGCCCAGTTTCTAAAATCTGGCCTTGAAAGCGTCGCCGGTCGAAAAACCCTGGCTACTTCGCGCAAGGTGGTTGAGGCCATGACCGGCAAGCAACTGCGTCAGATGAATCGGGCCCTGGGCAAGCTGGGGGTTTCCACCTATCTAAAATCCTTTCTTAAAAAACCGAGTCCCGCCGTACAGGCTTTTATGAAAACCGAGGGAAAATTTATTGTGATGGCCTTAATCGGTACCATGATCAGCATGGGTATTTATGACGGACTGGATGTGAATAATGTCAAGGATCGTATCCTGGCTCTGGATCCTCTGGAAACCAACAAAACCGTAGAGCACGGTCTATTGGCAGGGCTGATTGGTGGACTGGCCGGACGCCGTTCTTACGCATTCTTCAATAATCGATTCGATATATTCTATGACAAAATGCTTGTTTCCAGGGGCTTTGGAAGTCATCTTCTGCGGATTTTGGACAAACGCGCGGATCTTATCGGCCGTAAAATATTCAAAGCCACGCGTCTGGGGTTAAAGCCGCAAGTTGGAGAATCTTTTGCAAAGAAGCTGGGTTTAGTGGGCGTGGGCGAGGGCGTACAGTTTACATTGAAGGGGCTTCTTCGCTATGTCTCTGTGGGGGTTGCCTTTGGACTGGTTGCCAATCTTGTCATCGATGGAGCTGTCGTAGGGGTCCGGGGTTACAAAGACACAGCGATTATTGGGGCTAACCGCAATCAACATGCGGCTCATCCAGAGTACAACCAATTTCTTTTCCAACGCACAGATAGCAAAATAAAAAATTGGATGAACGAGCGTAAATTTGCTCTTATGGATATTTTTGATCGTTACGACAAAATGCCCATGACGCAGGTTGCTGGAACGGTATTTGGATTTTTAGGTGCCTATACGGGTTCCGTTGTCGCAGGTGCCTTGATCGCTGGGGCAGGAATCCCTGCCATGGTTGGCGGTGTAATGATTGCGTCACTTTTCGCCGGAATAGGCAGTTTCGTGGGTAGCTGGGCCACCACCAAGGTTGAGCGTGGTGCCGTTATGAAAAACCTGAGGCGCAAACTCCTTGAGCGCAATCTATTTAAAATTATTCTTAAAATGGAAGTCTATGGTTCGGGAACAATTGATAAGGTCGGTGCGCGTCAGTTGGCACAGGATCGTTCCTGGGATATGTATCGCCTGGAGGGCATGGGCCAAGTTTATAATCGCATGTTTCTGGTGGAGTCCTTTTCACGCATCGAGCTTTATGAAAAGCGGGACTTTGTCTATATGAAAATGAAAGAGCGATATGGGCAGGAATTTGATATGCAGGCCCATATTCGTTATGTAATGGTAGACCTCAAAGGTAATGAAGGTGCCTGGGATATGGTCGCCAATCATGTCTACAATCTGGGCAATATCCAGGCGAACAATGGATTGCGGGTTATTTTTCTGACCGAGGATGAAAATATAACACTGGAAGAAGATTTACTGTTAAGCCGCAAGGGGGGGTATTTCAGAGTTTTAAGTAACGGTCTGATCATGACTCATAGTGATGTGGACCCTACACGTTGGGTGATCAAGGGGCAAAACCTCAACACGGATGTCTTTTTAAGAAAAGCGCGCACTCGCTATGCCTGGGACCTAGAAAAGAAAGCCTATAAGCGAGTCTTAGGTTCTGCGAATCCCATGGCACCGGTTACCTTAAACCTGCGTCCATTTCTGAGAATTTTGACCACGGGCGGCTCAGAGGACGCAAGCAAAGCCGTGGAAGAGGAACTGCGGTTGCGTGTGAATCGTAGCCAGAAAAAAGCTCTTAGCTGGCTGGAGTCCTTGTCTTCGGATGGTGAGGCTGAATTTTTCATGACTCTTGAAGACCGGGGAGTTTCTAATGATTTAATCCAGAACCTGATTTTGATGGATCATGGTCAGTGGAAACATTTGGTGATGGGAAAGCTCAAGCGCGGCCTACCTTCGAGAATAAAGCGTGTTATCAAGGAGATCACCTCGCACTCAAAAGAAAGCCTTGAGAATTCCCTGAAAGAGGAACTGCGTACTCCAGAATCTGTAACTATCTGGGATTCAGTTTCTGAATTATTAGATTCGAAGGCTCTTGTAGCCAGTTTTGTCAGATAACTCAACCCATAGAATTTATGAAAAAAACGGCCTGGATAACCTTAGTTTTATTTTGTTTTCAAATTGGGCTCCCCTGCCTGATTAACGCGCAGGATAATGCGCAGTCCAAGGCACAGGCAGAATTTGAACAGGGGATTGACTCTGACCCTGGATTTTTTCAGCGTATTTTGCGAAACGCGCATGTACGTGCCGTGAACTGGACTCCCGAACAGCAGCAGGCCATTATTGACGCCTCCATCAATGACACCTTTGTAGGCAATCCCACACTGCGGGTTGAAAACTCGGATATTTACCGTCCCGCCAAGCAAGTAGCCCTGCAAATTATGGATGGCGAGATCGGTATTATGCAGACTTTTCTGGCCTTTCAGGCGGCTACATTTATCAATGTGGCTGCTGGGAGTGTGGGTTCTCGAAAAACTCTGGCCAAGACCCGTCAGGTCATTGGAGCTATGACCCCCTCGCAGCTTGGAAAGGTCAATGGAGCCATGGATCGCTTTGGCATTTTGAGTCGACTCAAAAACTATCTTTCTAATCCCAGTCCTGCTGTGAAAAACCTTCTGCGTGCCGAGAGAAAATTCGCCATGATGGCCGTTATCGGGGCCATGATTACCATGGGTATTTATGACGGTCTGGATGTAAATGGAGTTAAGGACAGTATCCTGGCTCTCGATCCCATGGAGCTGAATTATTCGGTGTCCGAGGGTCTTGCCGGAGCCTTTTTTGCTAATTTTGCCAGCAGGCATCTTTATAAGTTTTTCAATGATCGTTTCGATCTCTTCTATGACAAGATGCTTAAATCCAAGGTCTTTGGGGCTGAGGTTTTGCGTCTTCTCGATCAAAAGGCCTATAATCAGGGACGCAAATGGTATCGCGCCACGCGCGATGGCGGGGTCACCCATACACGCGCCACTTTTGCTCAGAGAATGGGGCTTGTAGGAGTTGGAGAAGGGACTCAGTTCACTCTCAAAGGACTGTTACGTCAGCTTGCCGCTGGACTGGCCTTTGGATTGGCCGGTCAGACCGTGGTCAATGGGGCTCTGCTGGGGTTTCGCGGATATGACAATGCCCTGCATATCGGAGCCAATCGTAATTACCATAGTTATTTGGCCGAATATCCAGAATTTATCTACCAAAAAGTGGGCGAGAAGTGGACAGACGGCCTGAATGAAAGAAAATACGCTTATATGGACTGGATTGAGGATGAGGTTTTTAAAAAACCCATGACTTTTGTCATGCAAATGGTTTCAGCTTTTGGCGGAGCCTATATTGGTTCTGTTGCGGCTGGCGCCCTTTTTCTGGGCTCGACTCCATTGAGTTTGGTGGGGGGGGTGATGGTTTCCTCACTTTTTGCGGGAATTGGGGCCTGGCTAGGGGGCTGGGCCATGTTGAAAATGGAACGCTCAGATGGCTTTAAGAATTTCCGGCGCATCCTGCATGAACGTCAACTCTATAACGCGATCTTGAAGATGGATATCTATACATCAGGGCGTATTGATGACGAGGAGGCCAGGAAATTGGCCCTGGATCGCTCCTGGGATATGCATAAACTGGAGTTTTATGGTCAGGCTTATAACCGCTTATTTTTGGTAGAGGATTTTTCCAAGGTCAAGATCTATAAATCCGGTAATTACACTTATATGAAGGTGGATGAGCGCTGGGGTGAGCCTTTTGATATGCAGGCTCATCAGCGTTATGCTCTGGTGGATATTCAGGGTGATGAAGGTCTCTGGGATCTTTTAACCGAGAAGGTCTATAACGTGGGTAAGGTCAAGGATAATAACGGGTTTAAAATCTCTTTTGTCACCGATGATGAGAAAATCTTTTTTAAGGGAGATTTTCTGGACCCACGTGAGGAAGGAAATTTTCGGATTTTAAGCAATGGGCTTTTTATGGGTCCCAGTGATTATAATCAGAGTCAATGGGTGATTCGTGCTCAGGATATAAACACGGATCTTTTTATGCGTAATGCTCAGACACGTTATTTCTTTGATTCATCGGCCAAGGCTTTTCGCAAGGTGGGCACGGTCTCGTCTGAGGTTGCCAGGCTTCAGCCCTTTTTAAAGCTCTTTAGTGAGGGAGAGCCTGAGGCTTTAGTGGAAAGAATCAAGGATAAAACCAGAACTTTGGTGGACGTTAATCTAAAGACGGCTCGCACCACCATCGAAGAATTAACGCCCGACGATGAGGGGGGATTTTTCCTGCGTTTGGAAGACAAGGGTGTACCGCATGTGCTCATCGAGAATTTTTTAGGCATGGAATCTTCAGAATGGAAGACCTTTCTCCTGGGTAAAATCGCGCGTAGAATGCCATCTAATCTAAGAGTGGTTTTGGACAAGCTTACAACGGCTTCACCCCAGGACCTGGCATCTGATTTGAAAAGAGAGCTTAAAGACTCTCGCGTTGAAACCGTCTGGGACTCGGTGGCAGAGCTTCTAGAACCCTATTCTTTTATTGCCAGCTTCGCCAGATAAAACATTCAACCAATGACTTTTGAACCCCGAGTTGGCAGCTCGAATTTGATTTTGCAAGCCGGGCATTGGATGGGGTGAAAAAAAAATGGGGTATAGGTTTTTAGACGGATCAGGGTGCGACAGCGTAGACAACGTACCTCAGTGGGTCGTACCTCCTTGTTGCACACTTTACAACGAAAGGACTGTCCTACGATAAAGCGGTCAGGGACATAGTTTCGTCCTCCACAATGATGCTTGATCATTTGATGATCCGGAGGGCATTGGTCGGGGTTTGAATCTATTTTCTTTACTTTTTGAGTTCGCGAAGCAAGGGCCCACCCCCCAGCCAGGCTGAGAGAAATCATTAAAAGGATGAGAAATTCCACTCTAGTTCCAGCCCTGGATTCAAACCTAAACTGAATATAGCATACTAATCAGGCTAAATGACGAAGGTTAATTGAGGTCAGGTCTGGTCAAATGCGCTGTCTGTGGATTTTCATTTCCCTTTTGATTTTTCTGTCATGCAGGTTGGACTCGCAACCCAGATGGCGTATGATTTCTGGGGTCGCCTCCTCGTCCCAGTCATATTTGAATTCCAATACCTCTGTATCCATGATCTGGAGTTATGAGTTGGGAGTTTGGAAGGTACACTCGCAGACCAGCTCACCTGAACTGAGTTCTTATGCAGCTCTTGAAGCACTCGAAGCATCCAAGAGCTACTGGATTGAGTCTAGCTTAGATCCAGATCCACTCTCAGGGGAGCCTCCCACTTACACTTCCACATTCCCTGCAGGCTATCACCTGATCGCAGGCTCAGGTCAGACGGTAGATCATTTTTTGGGTTTGCACCCCGAAGTGAGTTTGATTTGGTCCTTTTCAAGTTCCAGTTCCGGTTTTTTGACCGGCTCTTGGAAGTTGGCTCGCCAAAAAGATCATGAGGCATTTATAAACTATCCCACATTTGAAACCATGGATGTTGGAAGAGGATTCTGGATTCGATCCGACCATCGCCATAAAGGGGTGTTTGGGCTAAGGGGG
>CAZRLV010000112.1:1353-10148 GCA_964600955.1 uncultured bacterium | reverse complement strand
CCTCAGAGTAGACCGCCTCAATGACTCCAGCTCTCCTCCCCCATAAACTTTGGAATGCGCCGCCAGAATTTGTTCCACCAGCGTTGTGCCTGATCGTGGCATTCCCAGAATGAAAACTGGAACCCTATCTTCAATTTGGGACCCTTTTGTGCGTTGACACCCCTCTGCTGTGAATTCAGAAATAATCCTGGTAAACAAGGCTTGATCCTGAGCGAGCTCATAATTGATCATAGAGCGGTAGATTTGATTCCCCTCGGCATAAAACTTAAAGGATGTGGAAAAGTCTTGGAGATCCTCGTACATCTTTCCAAGAGCAAAACAAAGGGGCACTCTCTGTGCATCTGATAAATCAGTGCCACCATGGAGCTTTAGAGCCGAACTAAGGTCACTGTCCTGGTTTTGAAATTTCTGGGCCGTAGCCAGATGGTAGATGAGTTGTGTATCGCGAGGATGCAGCTCTATTCCCCTTCGATACGCTTGAACTCCAGCCTCAAGCTGACCCTGCTCATGCAAAAAATTTCCGTAATTATTCCAAGCTTGTGAGTTTCCGGAATCTAGTCTCAGAGACTCCTCGTAGGCAACACCGGCCTCTTTCATCCGACCCAGCCTGTGAAGTACGATAGCCTTATTATTCCAGGCACGTGCATAATCAGGGCTATTTCTTATGGCAGTCGAAAAAGCTTCCAAAGCTTCCCGAAGCCGATCCTGGTCTAAAAGTGCATTGCCAAGGTTGTAAGCAGCTTCCGGATTGTCCGATTGAATCTCCAATGCTCTGCGGCATAAAGACTCAGATTCCTGAATACGACCTACACGACGCAGGATAACGCCCAGACTGTTAAACCCCTCGGAAAACTCTGGATTAAGCTGCAGGGCACGAGTGATCAAATCAATGGATTGTGGAACCTGTCCTAAATGAAATGCAACCAACCCAAGGCCATGCAGAGCAGGGCTGTGTTCTGGGTTCTCTTTTAAATACTCCTGAAAACAGCGAGCCGCATCCTCATATCTGCCCGACTGAAGGGCTATCTCGCCCTCTTGAAAAAGCTGTGAAACCTGAACCCTCATATTGATGCCCCCCGACGGTCTCAAGCCTGGAGCTTACAGAAACCGTCGAACACTGCTAAATTCCCATGAATCATATCATGTAGAAGGAAGAAGAAGATAAGGTTTAAGAATACAGTAGTCAGGAGAATATAAGAAGCAACGAGAGGAATCAGGGAGTCTAGGAATTGATTGGTCAAGTAACCGAGGCTAAGGTTCAATTACCTGGATTTCAACCTTGAATCGCCCCGTCGAATCCCCTATGATAGAACTCTTGTGAAGTTAAATTTTATGCTTGCTCTTTTCTACTCAATTTTTGGGTTTATTTTCTCGGTTCAACTCATGGCTTTCGGAGGGCCATCACCCGTGCGTCTGTCGCGCGTGCAAAGAAGTGAAAACAGCCCAGTGCAGTCCTTTACAGGAACCTGCCTGGCGATTCGCAAGTCTCAGGTAGCTTCGGCCCAGGACGGAGTCGTGACTCAAAGAGCTATCTCGTACGGAATGTCCGTTTCCAAAGGCGATCTCCTGGTCCAACTCGATTCAACCCGTCAAAAGGCTAAAACCCAGGCTTTAAAAGCTGAAGCAGAAGCCCATCGTTTTCGCTGGCTTGAACTAAAAAACGGTGAAAGGGAGGAACTCGTTGAAGAAGCTCGATCAGACCTGAGTCGATCAAAATCCCAGCTGCGCGATGCTAAAAAACGTATGCAACGCTATAAAGGACTGGTTAAGGAGGAAGCTACATCCAAAGATGTCTATGAGGAAGTATTAACCCGGTTTCAAGTAGCTGAAGCTGAATATCAACACGCAAGGGCCCGCTTCAAACTTATTCAGGCCGGACCTCGATCTGAGAAAATCGCCTCAGCTCATGCCGATTGGCTGGCCTCGGTTTCCCGCCATCATGAAAGCAGTCGAACACTGGAAGAAATGTCGGTTCGCGCACCGTTTGACGGAATCATCGGTGAAGTGGCAGTCGAAATGGGAAACTGGCTTGGCAAAGGCGGGGCCGTGGCAGAACTTTTCGACTCTTCCAGGATTGATGTCGTAATTTTGATTCCCGAGTCCGTGAGCCATCAGATCCGTCCCGGAGACCATGGCTTATGCCGTTTCCCAGCTCTCAGTTCATTTTCAGTCGCTGCCCGAGTGGTTACCGTCGGACCGGCTGCAACTGAGGCCGGACGATCCATTCCCGTGGTTTTGCGGTTTGAGAACTCCACAGGCCGGGTTAAACCGGGGATGAGTGTGGAAGTTGACTTAAAGTCAAGCACAAGTCTCAGCTCCGTTTTAATCAACAAGGATGCCATCTTGAGATCCCCTGGAGCTCCTGATCGTGTATTTGTCCATAAAGATGGCAAAGCCTTTTCGCGGAATGTGACTCTGGGGGAAGAGGTGGGCGAACAAATTATTGTTCTCAAGGGGCTTGCAGCTGGTGAAGAGGTGGTCATTCGTGGAAATGAGCGCTTACGACCCGGAATGGAGGTTCTTGTGGAGTCTCAATCACCCCGTTAAGAGACGCAATGCATGAGACTCATCTAATCGCCCAGTGTATTCGCTATCCCATCACGGTTATCGTTGGGATTCTCTTTATTCTCTATTTTGGCTTTCTCGCCCTTTTCTCAATCCCCATTCAACTCACCCCGGATATCACCCGTCCCGTCATTTCAGTAGAGACTTCCTGGCCGGGAGCCAGCCCCATGGAGGTGGAGCGTGAAATCGTAGAGCGTCAGGAGGAATTTTTAAAATCCCTGGAAGGACTCTTGAATATGAGTTCTTCGGCCCGGCCGGGTCGGGCCGAAATCAAGCTCGAATTTGCTCCGGGTATCGATATCGACAGCGCATTGCTCAAAGTCAACAATCAGCTGGGGCGCGTTAAAAAATACCCTTCTGAAGCGGACAAACCCGTTCTGAGAAGTTCCGGGGAACGTGAGAATGCTATTGCCTGGTTTGTGCTTGTTCCTGAAAAAAAAGCAGACTCACTCTATGTGCCACATCTAAGGGAGTTTGTAGAAGATGAAATCGAAAGTCGCTTTGAAAGAGTCAAAGGAGTTGCGGCAGCCAATGTTTTTGGTGGACAAAAGCGTGAAGTTCGCGTGGAATTTCGACCCGAACTGATGGCCTCTCGGGGCATTACCATTCTCCAGGTGATCCAGAGACTGCGCGAGGAGGGTAAGGATCTTTCGGGAGGCAAAATTGACGAAGGAAAGCGGCGTCATATCATTCGCACGCTAGGGGCTTATAAGTCCACACGTGATATCGAGAATCTGATTCTGCGTGAAAACCCCCGCGAAAGAACTTATCTACGCGATATCGCCCGTGTGTATATTACGCATAAGGACGCGGGCAGTCAGGTGCGCCAAAAGGGCTCGCCTTCCATTGCCCTGAATGTTCAGCGTAAAATCGGTAGCAATCTCCTTGACACCATGGATCAGCTCAAGAAGGTGGTCAAGGACTTGAATTCCGGCCTGCTAAAACGACGGAACCTCAAGCTGGTTCAAGCCTATGACTCAAGCACTTATGTAGAAAACTCTCTATCACTGGTACGGCAAAATATGGTTTTGGGAGGGCTTCTAGCCATCGCGGTATTGTTTTTCTTTCTACGCTCTACCAGGCCCACTCTAATCGTCTCCTGCGCCATTCCTATTTCAGCCGTGGGTACCTTTCTGGGGATGTTTCTTCTGGGCCGCAATATCAATCTGGTATCTCTGGCAGGAATTTCCTTTGCCGTAGGAATGCTGGTAGACAACGCTATTGTGGTTCAGGAAAATATCTTTACCCGTCTCCAGCAAAAAGACACCCCCATTCAGGCGGCCATTAATGGAACGCGAGAAGTATGGGGAGCCATTCTGGCATCGACTCTTACCACGGTCGTAGTTTTTATCCCAATTCTATTTATGGAGGCCGAAATAGCTCAATTATTCAGGGATATTGCCCTAGCGATTAGTTGTGCAGTAACCCTTTCTCTCATTGTGTCCGTCTTGGTCATCCCAACCTTTTCAGCCTATCTAATGAATGATTTGGAGTCCTCAAGCCACCCTAAAGGTCTGGGAACCTGGGCGGAACTCCTGGTTAAGAAAATAGGTGAGATCTGTAAATCACCTACGCTACGCCTTGCCACCATCCTGATTCTTACCACAGGCTCCCTCCTTGGGTCCTGGTTCCTCAGCCCCCCCGCGGACTATTTGCCTCAAGGAAGCCGCAACCTGGTTTTTAGTGTTTTGATTCCTCCGCCTGGCTACAGCCTGGCTGAGTTGGTTCGCATCGGAGAAGATCTAGAAAAAGACCTAAAACCGCTTTGGACCGGCCCCAAGGCTCAGATCGAAACCTTTTTTTTCGTTGCCGCTGGAACCCGCGTTTTCATGGGCTTTCGCGCCGCGACATCAGAGCTTGTGGAACCCCTGATGAAAAAGGTGCAGTCCAGACTATCACGTGTTCCCGGGATGATTGCGGTCGTCATTCGAGCCGGACTGTTCGGGAAAGGGCTTAGCAGTGGGCGCAGTATTGACTTAAAGATTCAGGGGCCTGAACTCGAAAAACTTGTAGAAATTGCCCGCCAAAGCTTTAGGTCAGTCCGCAAAAATCTCAAAGGAGTTCAGGCTCGGCCCCAGCCCGGACTGGCACTGGGTCAGCCTGAGATGCATATCAGACCCAAAAGCCAATCTCTGGCAGAAGCGGGCTGGAGCACAAAGGATTTGGGAACCATGGTCGAGGCTCTCATTGATGGTGTCCGAGTCGCGGATTTTCGCCTTGAAGATGGAAAGATCATAGACCTGATTCTGCGGGCGGATCAAAGCGCCTATCCCCATACTCAGAACCTTGGAAAAACTCCCTTATATATTCCTCAAAAAGGAGTCACCGTGCTGGAATCCATAGCCACCCTGGAGCACTCCATGGGACCAACCGAGATTCACCATTACGAGCGCGAGCGCGCTATTACCATTTCAATGAATATCCCCAGAACCATCCCCATGGAAGCCGCTATGGACACCGTAAGGTCTAAGATAATAGGCCCTCTGGAAGACTCTGGAACCCTCTCGCCTCCCTATGGGTGGAAGATGGCGGGAACGGCAGACAAACTGACTTCAACCCGGCTGGAACTCCAAGGATTGTTCCTCACAGCACTACTCGTTATCTACCTTCTCATGGCGGCCCTTTTTCAGTCCTTTCTCTACCCTCTGATCATACTTTTTAGTGTCCCCCTGGCTGGGTTTGGAGGCTTTCTCGCTTTGCGACTGGTGAATCTCTGGGTGGCACCGCAAAGCCTGGATGTTCTCACCATGCTGGGTTTTGTAATTTTGCTGGGAATCGTCGTCAATAATGCAATTCTCATTGTAGACCGCACATTGAGAAATGTCCGCTCGGGCAATACAACGATACAGGAATCTGTTTCTGAGGCTGTTTCCAATCGACTGCGGCCCATTTTTATGTCGACCCTAACATCGGTATTTGGCATGGCTCCCCTGGTTGTTATGACAGGACCCGGCTCGGAGATCTACCGAGGAATTGGGTCGGTTGTTGTGGGCGGTCTTTTGGTTTCGACCCTGTTCACCCTGGTATTAATCCCAGCCATCTTGGCCCTGACTCTGGACATGAGGTTGCGTTTCTTTGGGCCCGATGAGGTTAAAACGACCCATGGCTGAGTTGCCCCTGGAACCCGAAATTTATCACACCCGCCAAAGCCCCCGTCGCTGGGACTCACTTCGTTTTTTCCTGGGTTGGATTCTCAGCCGCTTTATGGTGCCGATTTTTATTTACCCATGGACAAAAATCTTCAATCGCCGTCAAGTCATTGGACTGGAGAATCTGGAGGCAGTCCGCGGAGAGTCCTGTCTGGTTTGTATGAATCACACGGGGACTTTTGATTTTATCGCAGGCTGGGAAGTTGGCTTTCTAGTGCTTCCCAAGTTTTTCAGCCGAAAGTTCTATCTCGTCGGAATCGGTGAGGAAAATCGACTGGGTCCACCCCCCATTCAGAGAGTTTTGATTGACACCGGATTTTTACCCATCAGCCGCAAGGCCGGGTTGAACCAATTTACTTTGCATGATCTGATACGGCTCTTCAACGGTGGAAAAAAGAAAATCATCTGCTTGTTTTACCCTGAGGGCACACGTTCAAAGACTGGCCGACTCGCCAAAAAATACAAAGGCGGGGCTGGCTGGATCCAGGTCAAAACTGGTGTATCCATTCTCCCTGTTTATCAATGGGGATATGATCAGCTCCCCTGTTTGGGAAACCAACTGAATATTGCCATTGGTAACCCCATGCGCTTTCAATGCGTTGAAGATGAAGAGGAGCCATCCAAGACCTGGTATGAAATCACAGGAAAAGTCATGGAGCAACTCTATGAGATGGAGGAGCGGTTGAATCCAGAACCCAAGACCTCAAACCCCGTTTCAGCCGATTCTAGCCCTGATTCCGAGTAGACGAGCGCCTTTCAGATTCAGCCCTGTGGGTCTGTCTTCGATCTTCAGAACTTCCTTCAGGTTCCGGTTTTTGCGGTTCAAGCCTCTTTCCGAGTAAAATCGCTTTACCTAGGGATGGGCCAATCACCGCCGAGGTAATGGACAAAAGTACCAACATTGAAAACAGTTCAAGTTTGATAAAACCCGCCTGTCGTCCGATCTCGGCTACGGCGATAACCAAAGACAGCCTCGAAGCATGGAAAAATCCCATGGCGGCGCTTTCACGAATTGAAAAATCAAGCCAGCGCGAAACAAGCGCTACACCGATCACGGTTGAAAATATAGCTGTAATAAGTACTAAGAACAAAACTCCAGCATTATCGAGGGAACTAAACACAAGATTCAAATCAACTTTAGCCCCGGTGAAAACAAAAAACATAGGTACGAAAAAGCCATACCCAAAACTTTCCATTTTCTTGGTTAAGATGGAACCGGTATGGGTTACCTCAGTGATGATCAGTCCTGCGATAAAAGCACCCAGAATAGAGTGAAATCCCAGGGTTCCTGAGATAGCGGTCAGGAGGAGAAGCAAAGCAAATGAGAAGCGGACTTCAACCTCAAAGCGGGATCGGTCCATAAGAAACCAGGCCTGAACCGCCTTTTCAAGTCTGAATTTTTTCAAAACAAGAGGTAGAACAAAAAGCAATACCATCACCCCAAAAGAATAAAGAAAAGTCAGTTGGAGTGCTCCCTGCAAATAGGCCAGAGTCCCTGCTAATAGCAGCATACTGATGATGTCCACCAGAATCGTTGACCCCAAAAGTACATCTTTGAAAAGTTTGCTGTATTTCAACTCCCGCGAGAGAGGTAAAATTAGGCCTAAAGAGGTCGTGGAAAAAATCGTACCCAGTAGAAGCGGATGAATATCAAGCGTCGGGGCCATGAAGTATCCGGCTATAAACGGAACCGCCACCGAAAAAATCGTAATCGCCACCGTCTTGCCGGCATAACGCCGAACCAGGGAAGTGTCAATCTCCAGGCCCGCCAAAAACATGAGAAATTCGAGTCCAAAAGAAGAGAAAAACTGCACAACTTCTCCAAACTCAATCCAGTTAAAAAACGACTTGCCGACAAGGATCCCAAATATCAGCTCCATGACAATCACCGGCATCCGAATCCAACCGGCAATAACGGGTACGACCGTAATCGCTACAAAAACAAGGATAAATGTATTGGGTGAAGCTACATGGGTTTCCATAGGTCTTAGGATACCTTGTCTATCATATGGACCTGCTCAAGAGCCAGGTCCAAGATTTCATCAAAATTGGATCCTTCCTCATCTTTTTCAGAACCACGATTTTCAATACAGAACACTTTTACTTCCTCAGGGGTCCAGGGTAAAGAGCTTAGCTCGGCCATAGATCTCGCCGTTAAAATTTGAAGTCCAAGATTGAACTCGACGCAGGCCATCAAAGGGATCGTTCCTCCCAGGACCGCATTAAACCCTTTACTCACTGACTTCTCTCCTATAGCGTGTAGGCAAGTGGTTTGAAAGAATTCTACCCAACCCTCGCCTTCGGGTTCAAGATCATCGAGCGAGAATTCAAGATACTCATTATGATCCATGGAATAGATGTGGACTCTCTGATCTGAACGCGAACCCACAGACAAAGCCAACCAACGCTTGGCCGAAAACAAGGAGAGGCAAACCGTGAACTCCGGGTCGGCTTGAAACCAATCTAAAAACTGAGTGGAAACATCCTGGATCTGCTGCATAGAGTCTCTTTAGGACAAAGCCCAAGATGCCAACCTAGGGCTCTGGAATAATAAAGCGATCCAGAGAGTCCAATTCATCCCGGTTAAAACCACCAAAATAATATAGAACTCCTTCAAGGCTCACACCGCTGTGACTGCGGCGTCCTTTGCCTCCACTTTGTCCCTCAATCCACTCATCGGATGAAATCGAATAGACCAAAAGCCTGTTGTTAAAACCAGATTCTGCATTAACACCACCCCAGACAAAAATCCGATCGCCTCGAATCAGAGCCACAGGAGCCTCCAAACCAATCCCTGAGGGGATCCCGACCTTCCAGTTATCAGAAGACAGATCATAGATATCCAACGAGTCTAGCACATCCCCATTTCCATCTCCATCCATATCAGCCCCAATTCCCCCATAGAAATAAATCAAGGAGTCCTTTCGCACCGCTGTATGGCTTTTGCGAGCCCTCCCGCCGCTAGAAACAGAAACCCAGGTCCCGCCCGTAAAATTATAAGCCTCCATGGTATTGAGTAACCCGGAGTTTCCCGGGGGGGGGGGGGGGGGGGGGGGGGGGGGGGGGGGGGGGGGGGGGGGG
>CAZRLV010000112.1:0-1343 GCA_964600955.1 uncultured bacterium | reverse complement strand
CGAGCCCTCCCGCCGCTAGAAACAGAAACCCAGGTCCCGCCCGTAAAATTATAATGCTCCATGGTTTTGATTTAACCGGTTGTTCCCTTGCCCCCCCAAACTAGCATTCGCCCTTGAAACTCCACTGCCGTATGCAAAGCTCTCGCCGTGCCACCCGAACCCCCCTGATCCGGTCTCCAAGCATCCGTATCGTATTTGTAAATCGCAAAACTATTTAGAAAGCCACTGGAATCCCGCCCCCCCCAAAAATAAACCCTGTCCGCATAGACCACAGCAGTGTGTTCCGCCCTTCCAGCACCAGGAAGAGGACCTGGGCTCCCCTGCGACCAGGTATTTTGCTCCAGGTCATAAAAGTTCAAGCTATCCAGGAAGGCTCTGTTTTCGTCAAAACCGCCCCAAACTACGAGACGCGAGGCCGCGTCTGCGACACCGTCCACGGCAACCATGGGGTGATGACTACGAGCACTCAATCCCTGAGTCGTAGCCTCCCAGGTACCGGCGTTATTGAGGGCCAGGGCGGATTGAGTTTCCACGGCCTGCCCCCTGACCTCACTATCCGTTGGGGTGAAACGCAGCAAGACGGAGGACTGATCATCGGTAATATCCGAGTAGGAATTCCAGGCCAGGTTTACGGATGTCCCAGAGGGAAGGTTTTGAGTTCCCTTAGTAAAATGATGAGAGTCGATAAACTTCCAAATCTGACCTCCGTCCAGCGAATATTCAAAGGCGACCGTGACCGAATCCCCATCTTCATCTTCAGTATCAAAACTAAGAGGCACTAAATCTCGATAGCGCGAACCAAGGGGTGGATCAGCCAACTGAATCCGGGTTACAACAGGGGCATGATTTTGACTGATTCCTGGATTATAACTGTCAAGAGTATTGAAAAAACTCTGGGAGGAGCCCCTTCCCCCCCAAAGGTAGTGAACTCCATCATGGTTTACCTGGCTGTGACCACTGCGTGCCTGTCCACCTGAGATCCCTTCAGACCAGGAATCTGAGGGAATATCATAAATATCCACCGAATTCATGGAACCAGAATGATCCTCTCCCCCCCACTAGTGACTCCTGGCGATAGGAGGTGGTGCGGTATGTCCCTCTCTGGGTCGTCCTCCTGAAGCACCCGTGATCCAAAGCCCCTGACTCGTGTCATAGATATCCAAT
The DNA here is from genome assembly GCA_964600955.1 of uncultured bacterium. GTDB lineage: Bacteria > Muiribacteriota > UBA6191 > UBA6191 > UBA6191 > CAZRLV01. Next base: position 179 of record CAZRLV010000112.1, on the reverse strand, counting down.
TGAGAAAGTCTTGAGCCACTCGCATCCACCCCTCCCCAGAAAAAAATCTTATCTTCGAAGACAGCGCTGCTATGCTTCCTGCGAGCCGTACCCCCAGAGAGGCCCGTAGTCCATTGCCTTGAAGCTATGGAATAAGTATCCAGACTGCGCAAGGCCTGGCTTTGCCCCTGTGACCCCCC
>CAZRLV010000111.1:0-10165 GCA_964600955.1 uncultured bacterium | reverse complement strand
TGGGAATCACCGGACGTTTGACGGTGCACAATGCCCAGGTCCTGGAGCCTTTGGATAATGCCTCGACGTTCAAAGAGTTTGTGCAGACGTAAATGCGCCCCTTCATGGGCAAAATTAGTCATAGCACAGATCCTGAGGATTTCTGAGCCTTCTACCTGAAACCCGTTCTCAACCTTGGATACTTTCAAGGGGATGTCTGAACGGTCCACCTCAGACTCTCGCGGAACCAATTCAGGAGGGTGTTCTTTAACCAGGGCTGCAAGTCTGTAAATCAGAGCCTGAACCCCCTCACCCGTAAGTGCAGAAATGCAAAAGACTTCTCGGCTGTCGCCCGAGGACTTCATTTGGGCAAGAAATTTTTCCTGACGCTCGGCAGCCTGAGGGAGATCAATTTTATTGAGGGCGACAATCTGAATCTTTTCGCTGAGCGCTTGGGAATATGAGACCAACTCGTGATTGACCTTGAGATAGGATTCAAAGGGATCACAGTCATCATAAGGAAATAGGTCCACCATATGTAAAAGCAAGCCCGTGCGCTCTACATGTCTTAAAAAACGTGTTCCCAAACCCTGACCCCTGTGTGCCCCTTCAATAATGCCTGGGATATCTGCCATTAGAAAAGAGTCCGTTTCAGAGACTTGCACCATCCCTAGATTGGGTTCAAGAGTCGTAAAGGGATAGTCTGCCACTTTTGGACGGGCTCTGGATACACTGCGAATCAAGGTTGATTTACCGATATTTGGAAACCCAATGATCCCAAGGTGAGCGCTCAGTTTCAGCTCCATTTTTAACCAGAGCTCTTCTCCGGGTTCTCCCCACTCGGCATGCCTTGGCAGCGGGTCGGTGCGCGTAATCAGGCTGCGGTTTCCACGGCCTCCCCTTCCTCCGCGGGCCACAAGAACTTTTTGCTTCTCCTGACAAAGATCTGCCAGCAGTTCTCCTGAGTCCAGGTAAACGCAAGTCCCTAGCGGAACTTCAAGAATCATGTCCTGGCTGTTTTTTCCATCACAGCGCCTTTTTCCTGGGGCACCGGGCGTAGCTTTCTGGTGGCGATTGAATCGAAAGTACGTGAGGCTGTTCAGTTTGGAATTGACCTGAAGATAGACGTGGCCCCCCTGACCACCGCTACCCCCATCCGGACCGCGAAAGGCTTTCTTGACTGTTTTGGCGAAACTCAGACAGCCCTTGCCTCCGTCTCCACCCTTGATATAAATCCGACATTCATCAATAAACATGAGATCTGGATTAAACCGATGAACTAGGCCTGTACGACAAAAAAGATCAAAGCCCCAAGGCAGGTGAGATATAGCACTGAAATGGCGTAAAAAACCCAGAGAACACGCGCGGCTCCCTGCTTGGAATAGGGCTCACGGGTGAGTCGCCCGATGACTTCATTGTTCAAAATAAAATCCAGAAAAGAGATGGCACAACCAGCACCACCGAGACCGTGATGTAAATAAACAAAACAAAGCAGCCACATACCCATGTTTACACAGAGAACAAAAATGAGAAAAAAGCGGGCCTGGAATAAGATTTCAGACAACTCGATGGACTCACCGTTGACGACCACTGCCCCCTCAACCAGAACCTTATAGAACTCTTTGCGATTGCGCAAAGCATGCAGATAAAGCACAAAGATGGCCCCGGCCAATACCAGTACCATGACTTTCATTGAGGATTCCATAAATCGTCCCTAAGTCCCTGTCGAAGAGCCTCATAAGTGTAACAAAATTTGATCCACATAAAAACATTTGTTAGCACAGCGGGACCGTAAACTGGAGACGATTCCACAATTAAGGCCATGAAAAGAAACGGATTTCTTCATTTTATCCTGATCCTGTCCATTTTTTGCACGGCCCAAGCCAAGGAATATTCCGTGATTGGTGAAGACCTTTTACCGCCGGAAAGTCAGAAAGCTTTGATGGACCAGGAAGATTTTTACTCCCTGAATTCTCCAATCAGACTTCTTAAGCAGCAGCGTACCGACCCCGGAAAAATTCGTGTCAGTTCGCATTTTGATGTCTCCATGTTCTCAGATGATCTTGTTAAGACTTCTGAAATTGACCTAATATATTCAGGCAAGAGATATCATGAAAAACCCAAAATTTTTAATGTATCGGGAATGCTGCCTTCAAACTTGGGACCCACAGGATTGCTCGATTCCATATCCGCACGTGGACTACCACGGGGCAAGGCCAGTATCGCCTATGTGCATACACTCACAGAGGTAAAGCAAAAAGACGTCTTTTTAAACGTGAGTGATTATGACGGAACGGATGTGAATCTTATTCTCAATTATGGATTCGCTCAAAATTTTGAAGTCCATAGCCGCTTTATGAAAACGACACGAAATATGAATACCAGCCTCGGAACGAATTTCAATTCAGCTGAAGACGGGTTCCCTGAATACAGTTACGGTTTAAAAGCCCATCAAAACTGGCTGGGAAAAGAATTTGCCCTTGGGTTTATCAATAGCAATATCAACGCAAGTTCCAGAAATCTAATCCTGGATCAGGAATTTGAGGGCTTTAAATCCGTCTACGTCAGTATGACCTCAGATATCGCTGATCGTACCGAATCGCATTTCACGGTCAAGAGAAATACCGCCGACCAGAAATTCACCAGTAACAATTCCTGGTTCTCATTTGTTGGTGGTGTCGATACGCGGCTAACCTCCGATACTCATCTTCTGGGCGAATTAAAATATGAAAACTATAGTTCACCGACCAAGAACTGGAGCCTAAGTGGCGGCCTGCGCCACAAACTGGACGACACCAACCTCGAACTCTTTCTAAAACGGGCCAACCAAAGAGGCTGGTCCTCTCTAGGGTTTAAAGTCTCCGGGGCTTTTTAGATTCTGTCATCTACGGCTTGACCGGGGAATCCATCTCGAAATTCAGAATTCAGAATGAAAACAAAGACATGAGCGAAACTCTTGCCTGCCGTCCTCTATTTCCCCTATTTCCTCCTCCTTTCTTTCTCTTCAAATCCCCATAATTGTTGAGCCGGTGCCAGCCACCGCCCCAAATTGCTTCCAAAAAAAGCTGGATCTAATCCGTGCGTTCGATGAGACGACCATCCATACTCGTTATTCCTGGGTTGTGTCGAGGGTTGGTGTTTTTTTCGACAAGCTTATTGCCTTGCCCCAGTCAGAACCATAGCAGGTGACTCCCCAACAAATCCTCATCCTATTCAAGAGTTGTGTTATAGTTTGTTTCTTTAATCAAGTGACCCGTGAAGTAGGTGTTGTGTTTGGCGCTGTTTAAATCTATGGGAGATCCCGTGGTTTGATGTACATCCACAGTCACTGGATCTCCTGCACTGAGCTTTAGCAGTGCACTTACAGAACAGATCTGCACGGTTGTTGCGGCAGGACAGTGTATATCGTATTCGAGACCATTATTAATCTTGAGCTGAATTTGGAGTTTTCCAGAACCAGTTCCACTTGCCCAGTGTGAGAGAGCGTCAAAATGATAAACCCCATCAACAGGGGCAATGAAGCGATTGTTACTCAGTTCAAAATCACTGCCTAGGTCGAAATCTGCGGAATCCCAGGTTATAGTCTTCAGTGTTGTATTGGTTTTAGACTGGTTACTGGTTTTAATGAGTCTATATGCTGATGGGGTCTAGGATGATCCAGAAGCGGCAGTGGTTTGAGTGGTGCCGTCACTAAATTTCAATGTCGTAACTTTAGCGGTACCATTCACTTCAAGCGTTTCGGAAGGATTAATTTGGCCAATACCCACATTTCCATTCTGATATATGGTGAAAACCTCAGTAGGAGTGCTGTTAAAAATTGCCAGACGCTCGGTTCCTTGCCCATCAGCATCTCCTCGTGAATCTATAAAATAGCTACTGGTTCCGTTATTTTTCATATCGATCCTTGAAACCAAAGTAGTGGAGGTTGTATCAATTGCTAACTGTGAGTTAGTTCCTGGACTATTGAACAGTGCACTTCCTGCTACGTGCAGTTTACTTATAGGAGAAGTAGTCCCTATTCCCACGTCACCGCTTGATTCACTAATATGAAAATAATCGGTAATCGTATTGGCGACATCTTTGGATATGGTGAATCCGTGATCGGTTGCGCTAGGCTGTCCGAACATCCATTCAGCGGCGGCACCACCGTTATAGAGGTGGTAACGCGCCTCTCCTGCAACAGCGTTGCGGTAAATGGATATGAGGTCTCCATCTACGGTCAATTTGCCAAACGACCCAGTGGTACCTATAGATACATTACCGCTACTATCGATGACCAAATGATCCGTAAAACCTAAACCATCCACCGAAAAATGCATAGAGTCCGTGGCTCCCAAATATGCAATTCGAGCTAAACGACAATCTTCATCACAAAAGTAAAGCCCTAAACCCGACCAATTTTGGGCGCGCACCCCCATATAAGAATGACCCGCATTTTCGACAATGAGATGAGTATTAGAGCCAGAATCAAATGCGGTCGATGTTGTGATATCTGAATTGACTACATGCAAAATGGTATCGGGTGAAGTGGTGCCTATGCCGAAATTATTCACCATGAAAATAGCTGAACCTGTCACCCCGGAGGCTACTGTTTGAGAAGTCCCAGTCCCGTTGAACCCGAAGGTATCATTGCCCTGGATGGTTAGATATTGACCACCCACAATGGCTGAATCTGAGCCTGTGATGGTGTTGTTATAACCACCGGCTATAAAACTCCCAACTCCACCAGCTATATTTTTCGTACCACTTGCAAACGCATTGTCACCAGTCGCTTGATTTTCCTGCCCACCGGCCACATAAGAGCTATCTCCGCTGGCTGTATTTAACTTTCCCCCTCCTACAGAACCCCAGTTGGCCAAGACCCTGTTCTTTTGGCCACCACCGATATAACCGTAGCTGCCATCTTTGATTTCATTAGTGTCCCCACCGCCTATAAAGGAATAGCTGGACGATCCGGTGACTGAATTGGAATGCCCGCCGCTGATGGCTGCGTAATCTGAAGTGCCCGTGGCAGATGCGGTATTACCCATACCCGCACCAATGAAGGAATCATCCCCAGTGCCTGATGAGCCTTCAGCAGAAGATCCGGCCCCAAGGTCAACCCAACTAGCGCCATTATACCCTTCGAAACCCTCTCCGTTAAAGCGGATAGTCCCCGGATTGGGTACTGCTGTGTCGCCAATGCGGATTGCCCCGTTGACGTCTAAGAGTTCTACCGGGATGGCAGTTCCAATCCCTACCTTTCCGGAGTAATCTATGGTCATAGTCAGTTGGCCGTTATTTTTGAACTCAATGGTATCTGAATTGCCCGGATCATCCAGTTTAATGGATGTGTTTCCGTCTGCATCCGCTAATTGACTGCTCTGTTGATTATTAAGCCTGGACCATTGCCCACCTGATCTAAACTCCAAATCAGTCCCGGTAAAACGTAAGGCTCCGTCCACTGCATTGGTCTCAGCCGTAGTTCCCAGAGTTAGAATCCCTGTCACATCCACATAATCCGACTTCAAATCAACTGAACCATCACCGTCGACCCTGATTCGCTCTATTCCACCGCTTCGCAAGGTCACAGTGTTATTATTCTGATCATTGCTTACAAAGAGTCCGGAGTCCGCGTCCTGGTCACGAAAATCATCGAGAACCCCCACCAGTGATAGCAGCTTTGCATCACTGCGAAAATGTAGGAAAAAATCTTGGGTGGAGGTGGTCTCAAGGGAATCTCCAATATAATCAAAGCCCTTGATGATATTGGAGGTGGTATCGACAACCGCCAGGCTAATGGATAGGTCTGCCCCCTGGCCGCCTACTGTATTTTTATGGACGTAAAGCCTGCCTCCAGGATTAAGTGAACGGAAATTTCCATTGGCTCGCGTATTGATAAAGATAAGTTTTCCGTCCGTCGCCATCGTGGGAAAGGTCAAGGTTTCAATATAGTCATCCAATTGAGTATAGGTTTCAGTGGCTGGGTCAAACTCAAAAACCCGTTTTAAATCTCCGCCTCCGCTATTGCCTCCAATGAGATAAATTCGACCTCCCAATGTAAGACATTTATGAGCCGCCATGTGCTCGGGAAGATCATTAAACAAAGTCCAGGAACCTGACTGCGGGTCGTAGACTTCACGGCTTAGTGCCGAAATGCTTTGGTCATTTCCATCGGTGAGTCCTCCAAAAACATGGACTTTTCCCTGGTGAGATGTCGCGCAGTGCTGAGTCCGCCCAAAATTAAGTGAGGGCAGGGCTACCCAATCAGCAGCAGCTAATACGTCCCATTTGAAAAATGAGGCTACATTACTACTGCCGCTATGGCCCCCAACCAGATAGATGGTATTATCGGCTACCGTTGCTTCGATCTGCTGCAATGCCTGAGGAATTGTGGGTCCCACATTCCATACCGACTGAGCATAATCATAGATCAGGGTTTCATTACTGTGTGCGTCACTTGGCGATAGAAGCCCCCCGAAAGAATAAAGACTGCCATTAAAAGAAACCGCGCCGTTATGCTTGCGAGCCGTGTGGGGAGCCGTGGATTCAATACTCCAGTCGTCTGAGCTGAGATCATAGGCATATACGGTATCTGAATAAGCGCTGTCTAACTCTCCAAATATTGTATAAACCTTGTTGTTTGCATAAACCAGGTTGTTAGCTGTGCTATAAAAGCTTTTTGGAAAGTCAGCCAGGGTTGTAATGCGCCCTCCGATATCTACGGATTCGTTCAAGGCTGTGTAGCCTGTGGGCGGGCTTGTGGTCCTGGTTAAGATCGAGGCATTTAAGGGCACAAGGTCATCACCCACAGCGTTGATATCAGAAAGTTGCACAAAAGGGCGGTCTGTAGGAGGAGTAAAGATTAGAAAATTCGGGTTTGTTGCGCCCCCAACGATGTAACCATAAGCATCGTCCTGGACCCAACCCGCTTGTTGAACTGACACAGGTGTCATCTGTGAAAGAGTTACCCAAGTATCACTGGCAATATCATATTCATGCATCGCATTGGGAGCATCCGGTCCGCCAACTAAATAGATTTTATTATTAAAGGAAAATGCAACATTGACTCGACTATGCGAAACCGGTGGGGGGGCCAAGGCCGCAGAAACTCGTAGCCCCAGGTCATACATCCCCATGGACTGTCCTGGTCCCAACCCTTCCGAGCCTATGAAGTAAACGATTCCCCCCGTGTAAACATAGGTCCCTTGAGCATATTTATAGCTCAATTGAGCCGCATTTAAAAACCAGGAGCTATCGTTGTCCGGGTCAATGGAATAGATTTGCTTTCTCGTTGTGTCGAATGCCTGATGCTCTTTATCTCCCCCAAAATAATAAATCTTGGAGCCCGTTGAAAGTGCGGCACCGTGTTGCTTAGCAACGGGGAAAGTTACCCCGAGAGACCAGGAGTTTGATTGGGGGTCTAAGACGTAAACCTCATCAATGCGAACATCATTATCATCTGCACCACAAATTGAATAAATTTTAGAACCGTGAGATACAACCGAGTTTCCGTAAATAGCAATGGGTAAACTTGGCCCCTGTGTCCACTGACCACTCGCAAAATCAAAGATTCGTACATCGCTGGTTGCAGGAACTCCACTCGCAGAGGTTACCCCCCCTATGATATAGATCTTTCCCTGGTGTAAAACCGCGTTATTGGAGAAATTACGATTTACCCTTGGTAGATCAGAAAATTGGAACACACTTGCATCCAAAGGCTTTGTCAGAATTGATTCGGAAAACCCTATGGGCAGACCCTCTCCCCGGTCTAGGAAGTGCGCCCCCACAGGTAGTGGTGGAGCTGTGCGTTCTGTGGAAAAAGTGTCTGCCTGGGTGGGTTCGGTTCTAATCTCTACCCATTCTCCATCAATGCGGGCTTCGAAACCCTCGCCGGACCAGCGTACCGTTCCATCCAAACTCACTGTCTCTGTGGTTGCTTCAAGGCGTAAATTCCCTCCCACCACCAGCCTTTCATCCGGGTCTGAGACCATTAAACCTACATTACTCCCGCTATAGTTAATACTGGTGGTATGATTAGTAAAGGCAGAGCCAGCAAATATATTGGTTAAGTTTGAGCCGTCGCCGTAAAACATCATAGCAGTTATATTGCCGGTCGCCATTACGGCTGTGGTATAGACCACGCCATCCTGACCCATGGAAACAACTTCTGAGCCCGCACCATTTTTCACCAGAATGCCAGCTTCTGCCACAATGGTCGTTGCGCTAAAAGTCCCGGCTGAGAAATCATCACCATCATGAAGGACACCTGTGAGGCTGGTACCATCACCACTAAACTGAGATGCCACAACCACTCCGGAAACCTCTAAAGCCTGAGTTGGAAATTGCACACCAATACCCACACCGATTGAGGAAACAAACATAGGCTCCTGCCCATCCACCTGAATATGAATATGGGGGGGGGTACCCGGAGTCGTGGTATCAATTTCAATCAGGGTGGTATCAGAACTCAGGGTCGTAGGCGCTGGCATACCCGTGAGAAGCGACCCATCCCCTTCAAATGCACCGGCCCTGATCACTCCTTCAACATGGAGTTTTGCCATGGGTTGAGTTGTACCGATTCCAACTTTACCTGAAGAAGCCACGACCAAAGCTGCCTGACTGGGGAGCTTTCCGGTGACAACTCTTAAAGGCGGCTCCGAAGAACTGGCAATAATAACATGATTAGATATCAGCCAATCGGAACGAACCGTAGTAGCCTTGACTCTTCCTTCAACTTCCAACCTCGCCGTTGGATTTAAGGTCCCTATCCCAAAATGATTGACCATAAATACGGCTGAACCGGTCAGTCCTGCCGCAACGATTTGAGAAACCCCCGTACCGTTAAAGCCAAAACTGTCAGAGCCCTTGACACGCATATGACGTCCGCCAGGAACCACTGAATAGTCTCCAACCGCATGATTGTCAAAACCGCCACCTACCGTGGGATATTCACGATTCTGACCGGTCTCTCCGGTAACGCTGGAGTCTCCTAAATTGGTATGTCCAAAAGACTGATTTCCATGGAGGGTACTGGTTAAACGGCGAATATGACCAAAGAAGCCGATATCTCCATCCACGGTAACCCCAAAGGTGTCGCCGACTGGGTTGCGAATGGCTATTTTTGTAGTCCCGGTGGCCTCAGAAGTGGAATGTTGGATCACTAAAGCCCTGCCTCCATCGGCAGAAAGGGTAATGCTTTGATTTGTGGAAATGGGTGCTCCCTGAACGACAATTCCTGAAAGGGCGGAGCCATCTCCGGTATAGGTTGAGGCATGGACTTGATTTGCGATCAGGTTACCTCCGCTCAAAGTGGCCGTTCCGTCGCTCAAGGTTGCGGCGGTTATCTGGGTTGTGGTGATTGCATCTCCAGGATGGAGAACATTGGTTAAATTAGCCCCGTCTCCTGTGAACTGAGTAGCTTCAACTTCACCTGAGACCTGGAGAGCTTTTGTCGGAAACGATACCCCAATACCAACACCGGTGGAAGTAACAAACATGGGCTCCTGTCCGTCAACGCGAATATGAATATGCGGAGCCGTGCCCACGGTTGTGGTATCAATTTCAATCGAGGTGGTATCAGAGCCAAGGATGCTTTGCATAGGGAGGTTTGTAAGTCTTGACCCGTCACCTACAAATACCGCCGCCGTGACTGTACTCGTGGCAACAATACCCCCTACACTTAAGCCACCGTTGTTCGTAATCTGACTCGTATTGATGGGATCGCCTGGAAAAAGCACGCCGCTCAGTCCTGAACCATCGCCCACAAACGATGCCGCCGTAACCGTACCCGTGGAGGCAATATCTCCTATACTTAATACACCGTTGCTCGTAATCTGACTGGTATTGATGGGATCGCCTGTGTGGACAACATTGATAAGGTTGGCTCCATCTCCGCTAAATTGAGAAGCTGTGACCACCCCGGACACGGTGATATTGTCCACTCTGATTTCCTGGCCCTCAGCCGATGAGAATTCCAGATTGGCTGCCCCCATCAGGGGTTGAATGCCTGCTTTGGAGAAAAATGAGGATTCTACTTCTTGAAGGGTTAAACCGGAAAAACGATCTGAGTTCTTCGCGTTTTCTGCACTATTTGCATTTTCTGCGATTTTTGCGTGAATCGCGTAGGGCTGAGTTAAATATTTTCTGCGCGGTGAGAGTATTTGCCCAGCGACTTCCAGTTCAAGATAGGTGTTTTGCAATAAAT
>CAZRLV010000110.1:0-10211 GCA_964600955.1 uncultured bacterium | reverse complement strand
TTTTACTGAATTGACTCCATGGGTAGAAGAATAGCTCAAAGGAGCCACTTCGGAATCATCCATGGAAGCTTTCATACGCTTGTTTAAATCTTTAGTCACCTGCTTAAGCTCGTTTTGATCCGTAAGAATATAGGGAGTTAGAAAAACAAAGAGATTGGTCTTGTTATTAATCGTTTCCTTTTTTTGGAATAGCCTTCCTATCCAGGGAATCCTTGATAGGACTGGAACTCGATTGTCGGTTTTAATTTTTTCGTCGCGCATCAGTCCACCAATGACGACTGTATCTCCATGTTTTGTATTAATTACGGTCTTTAAGCCTCGGCGTCCGATGATCGGCACATTAACCCCTTCGATAGAATCCCGGCTCCTGGATTTAACCTCTAATTTCACATCCAAACTGATGGTTTTTTTGCGGGTGATCCTGGGCTTGATCGTGAGATCCAAGCCTACATCCTCAAAACGAATATTCGAACTTTGATTGATGCTTGTTGAGGTCGTGGTTTGAATAGGAACCAGCTCCCCCACATTGATATTAGCCTCTTCGTTATCCAAGGTCAGAATTTGTGGTGCGGATAGCAGGTTAGCATGCGATGAGGTTTTCAAGATCTTCAACAATGCCCATGGCGTAGGTAGTCCATTGGTAAGGTTGATATTATCCTCAAAAATGCCAACATTGAAGCCTTGTCCCGGAGTCATCGTTGGATCTGATATTCCTCCGATTCCCAAAACACCGTTAGAGCTACTACCAAGACTACCCACGTTGCCTGCCAACATAGCGGCATTTAAGCCGAGTGACTTGGCAAATTTCATATTCACTTCCACAATCACAGCTTCAACTAATACCTGAGACCGAAAAATATCCAGTTTCTTCAAGATGGCAACGACCTCATCAAACTGAGCCCTGGAGCCGGTAATTACCAGGGCATTGGTAGCCTCATCCGGGACAATGGACACGGCCTCTTTGTTTTTATTCTTGGGTTTTTTCTTGTCAAATAGCTTAGAGAGAATATCTGCCATGTCTTTGGCATCGCTATGCTCAAGATAATAGACCCTTACATCGCCAGCATCTTCGGGGCCTTTGAGATCAAGCTTTTCGGCCCGCCTGAGCACGGTTTGGATCATGCGATCCGACCTTGAAATAACCAAAATAGCATTCATTCGCTCGTCTGGGATGAGTTTAACCTCATCTTTTGGAAATAGCTCTGTAAGCAGTTTTTTAAGGCTCTCAGGGTCTGAATGTTGAACTCTATACACTCCCAGTTGATTGATAGCTCCCAGTTCCTGATCCAAAATCCGCGTGGTTTCACGAATCTGCTCGATATACTTGGGATGAGTAATCACCAAGATCTTGTTGGTACGATCATCGGCGATAAAATTGATTTTATCTTCTTCGGCTTCAATCGCATTGGGAGAATTCTTAAGAATCAGGTTCTTGGCAAAAATGGATTTGATCTGTGCCGCCATTTTGGAGGCCTTGGTATTTTCGAGATGCACCACAAATAGTTCAAGCAGTGAATCCGGTACATCCATTTTTTCCATAAGCTCAGCCATACGCCGCAAGGAAAAAGTCGTATCGATGATTTGCAGCATGCGCTCCTGAACATGGGGAATGATTTGACCGTTCTTACCCATGATGGTGTTTAGGATCGTGTTCATCTTGCGCACGCCGATATAATCAAGCTTGAAAAAGCGCATCTGGAGGTTGGCCGTATCTACTTGATAGACCCCTTCTTTACCCATCTTAACCTCGATTCCATACTGCTTCGCAAACCGCGTGGGCACCACATATTTAGCAAGCCCATGCTGCATAATGGTGAAATTATGGAAAATCAAAGCCTCTTCGAGAATGATCACCGCTTCAGATCTCGTGACAGGCTTGTTGGCAATAATATTGATCTTGCCCTTGACCGTGGGGTCAACGAGGTAATGGTGACCTGAAAATTTGGCCAGGTATTTTATAACCACACCAATATCAGCGTTTTTCAAATTGATCTGCACTTTGTCACCCTGATCAATAATCTGACTTTTCTCTTCAGAAAAACCTGAGCATATGAACCAGAGGAGAAAAATGCCTCGTATTATCAACCGGAAACTCATTAGTACCTCATTTCAAAATGAATGGACTTGGCCGTTTTATCGCGGATAATTTCCACATCAACCGATGTATCGCTACGCAGCTTATTGAAAATTTCATATCCCTTTTGCATGGAATCCACCACGGTCCCATTGATGGCTTTGATGACGTCACCACTCTTCAGTCCCAGAGCCTCGATAAAGGAACCACGGTTAACATGCAGAATTTTAAATCCGTTGGCTCTGCCCGAGCGCGTGAAGATTGGCTGAACCCGAACCTGTGACAAGAGCCCTGAAAGATTCTTTACCTGACGTTTGGTTTCTTTTTGGGTTACAAATATATTGTCCCCTACTGCGGTGACCTCGAATTTCTTTTTTCCAGTCTTTTTGGGAGTGGATTTTGGCTGAGGACCTGCGGGTAAGGATGCCCCGCTTAAAAGCTTGGCCAAATCATCGTTATACCCTTTTTCAACAAGCTCTTGAATCGTGCCTCGATAATCAAGCATCACCCTATGCAAGCGAATCTCCACAAGCTTTACGCCCTCGAGAACAATTTCACCCACCCGAAATACCCGGCTTTCACGCTTGGCTGTAAGATAGATAAAAGCCACTGATCTTGACTCATCCAGAATAACTCCATGCAATTCAAGAGGCAACTGAGTTGCCTTGACTTGCGGCTGAGATACTGGCTTGGGCTTTGTGGGCTTAGGGGCTGGCTTGGGCCTTGCAACTTTAGGTTTTACAACCTTCTTGGGAGGCTTCACGCGAAATGGGTCCCATCTTAAAATGCGGTCTTTATGAACCGGCCCGCGTTGCACCGCCTGACTTACCTGCTCCTGTTGACCATCGAGCCCTTGTTGCTCCTGGGGTAGGTCCTCCATAAAATTAAAAAAGCGCACCACGAACAGGCAGGAGAGAGCCACGATGACCCCATCGAATAATAGACCGTGCCGATAACGCATTATTGACAAATGTATCGGGATTCTTGGTTTTTTTGTTTATGTTGCAAACCACAAGCAGCAGAACAGGTCAAAAGCAAACAAGGGGGGGGAAAGGGGGGAGGAACTAAAGAACTATCGGAACTATAGGTATCATCGGAATGGGGAAAGAGAAGAGGAATATAGGAAGTTAAAGAAAAGAGGAAGATGGATCCCCCGATCAAGTCGGAGGATGACAGTTCCAGCAACACTCGCCCCTTCTCTTTCCCGAATCCAATGCTTCCTATTCCTCTTAAACCTCAATATGAATCAAAGACTTGTACGAAATCTTCTAGGTGGGAAATTCGGCGTAGTAGAAATAGGGAATAGGACTGTCTGGCTCCCACTGATACACTGGAACTCATGAGTTTTTCCTTGAGTTCCAAACCTTCGCGGGTTAATTCGGCAATGCCTGTGCGTAGAGACGCACTGAGCTGTTCAACCCGCTTTTGGGACCAGGGAGCTAGAGAAAAGACCTGGCTTTTTTGACTAAGAAAATCCATTCGCGCAAGCCTCAGAAACACATCGCACCCCAGAGCCCAGCGGCTGATGGCCCCTTCTATCTCAGAAGTCTTTATCTCAGGTTTGGATCGTTGAAAAATACCGTTTTGCGACGCAAAGTCCAACCCTAAAGTTTTTAAACGCTTTAGATACTCACGCGTCAGCTTCTTATCTTCAGAAAAAGGAAAGGCCAAGTCTTCTGAGGCATCCAAACGACTTCCATCAGGTATCAACCGCAAGAGAAAACGCCGTGCGTGGTCACCGCTTCCAAACGGGCTTGAGAGCAGTTCCTGATAAGCGCTTTGCGTTAAGCCCTTTAAGGAAAATAATAAGGGAGATAAGGGCGTAAGAACTCCTTTTTGCCAGTCTCCATAAAAAGTAATTCTGATCTCCGACTCTGAAAGAAGCTCCAAATAAACCTCTAGTTCCCTTAATGCTTTACCAATTTGTGAGAGATGCGCGATGACATCCGTATCCATATAGGGCTTATCTAAAAAATAAGCAAACGGCTCCAAAGAGCGCTTGCCTGCAAAATTAAGATCCTGAGTTTTGAGAAACTTAAGCCGCTCGAGCCCAGATTTAAGGTTTTGATCCAAATAATGACCCAGGGCGTAATCAAACAAAATCGTTTTTTGAGGGTCCAGTCCGTAAAGCTCCTTGTAACGCGTGATTTTATCTTCAAGGCTGGAAAACCCAAAATCTCCCTGCTTGACCTCCAGAACCACGTCTTCAATACCCAGTGCCTCAAGCAAGAAATCCACCAGTGCTTGATAATGCTCGGAGCGGCTTCTACCCATTTTTAGCGGTGAGGTTGACGAATCTGAAAGACAAAGACTGACCAGTCCCCAGGAAACAGGCTGAAGCTTCATAACACTCTTTGCAAATGAGAATGCCCCTTCATCTGCAAAGTCAGCCTTAGAGGAGCCCACTAACAGGGGGTGAGCCCCGCTTACGCCCTGATGACCTGCTGTGTCCTGAGACTGGGGAAGAATCATATTGAGCTTTAGAAGTCCCGAGATAGTTTCTCCATCCAAAGATTTCAGACTATCTGGAAAAATCAGAGTTCCAGGCTTTAGATCCGTGCGTAAAGAACGTGCTTCGCCTGCGTAAATCAGGGTTTGAAGGCCCAGAGGATGGATCACCTGAACAAGAGAGGCCAAAGCCTTTCCACGCACCTTATCCACGCAGAGAATCCGGCTTAAGCCCTTTGCCGTTTTAACCGGTAAAAGAGCCGAAAAAATACCTGAAGAAGAACTTTGATCCGACCCCAAAAGCAAGCTCTCAGTTAAATCAGCTTTCAGCTTCAATTCCTTGTGAATGGCCAACTCATTGCCTACTAACAGTACCTTTGCAAGGGGGCTATGCGGCTTTTGGCCCAGAATTAAGACCAGTTCGCGCTGAAACTGTAGGAAAGACAAAAAACTGGCACCGCTTAAAATTGGTGCCTTTGACTGAGTGAGGCTCGCGTAGGAAGAAAGGTCCCAATCTCCAACCCCAAAAAATCCTTCTTCTACCAGAGCCCGTCTGAGCCCGGATAGCAGGTCGACTCCAAACATTTCCCGCATTAGACTCAAAGTCATGGCAGCAAATTTTCGCTGCAATACTCGGGTAAAAAACTCTTCCCCACGCCCTAGAATCGCAGTACGCACATCGAAGGGAATGGAGTGGAAAGCCTCTTTGAACCGGGCGGAAACATAATCCTCACGAGAAATTAGATGAAAATCATAGATTTTTACCCCGGCCTGAGAACCCACGTGGTTTTTGGAAAGAAAAACATGAAAAACCGTCTGCACCATGGACAGAGTACCCTCATCCTGGATACGGGTCACTATGAGCCTACCGGGTTTGCCCGTCTGCCCATCCCTGGCTGCGACCGGTTCAAGCACAAGAAGCTCGATCGGACCCCCCTGGTCAGGAATAATGTGCCAGGCTCTGTCGGCCTCCTCACGTCTGAGCAAATATAGACTTTCCTCAACCGAACCAAAATGAATCTCAAAAGAAAACCCCTGCTCGACACAGTAATTCATCAGCCCTAGCGGAAGATGAGATCGCAACCACTCCCGACTCAAGGATTGTAATTGAGAAACACTGGTATCAACCTTTGTAATTGCAGGATAAAACCCCTTATGAACGGTATACTCCAAACTTTTAACGCTAGAATCCGTGTCTTGAATGGCAAGGGGCATAGCATGAAAAAAAGCATCTGAAGCTAGACGCTCTCCCAGATCAGTGCTTGAGGCTCTGAAGCAAAAAACTAGAGATAATAAAAGGAATCGGAGATTCATAGGAAGTGACAGGTGGACATTATAGCAGAGAAGAGCATGGTTCAGGAAAGTTGAAGAATCCCCACCGCATCATCCAATGGCTTGACCGGGGGATCCATCTTGACATCAAGAATCAGAGGTAGCAGAGAAATTCTTGAAGTCCTCGACTCCCTGGTTCATCCATTCTGTCTTCTGACTCACGGATTCTTGATTTCAAGATAGATTCGGCTGAATAGTTTCTAATAATGAAGTATAATGCTGATTCTTTGGAGGTTGCATGACACAGCAATATAAAACGCAGTTTGAGAATAAGCGTATCTTGCTCATTGATGATAATCAGGTTTTCCTGCTTCTACTCAATCAGGTCTTTAGCCCCTATGGTTATGAAATCGATACGGTAACCAATTATGAGGAGGCCGTCCAAAAGTTTAAGGACAACGACTACGCCCTGGTCCTGGTAGACTTTCATCTTTCAGGGAGTATCGAGACTGGCCTAACCATTATTCGCCGGTTCAAGAGCCTTAAGGCTCACCCGGAAATCATCATGATTACGGCAAACCCATCGCTGGATTTGGCGGTGGAAGCATTTGAAGAGGGCATTTATGATTTCCTTGTCAAGCCAACCAATATGCACAAGGTGAAGCAATGCATTGAACGCGCCATGGAAAAATATGAGCTGTCCTGCAAACAAAAGCAACTGCATGAGGACTTGATTGCCAAAAATCAGGAACTCCAGGAGGCAAACACAAAACTTCTTACAGCCCTTGAGGACGCTAAAACTTTTCAAGCCTACCTTGCCAGCTCGAAGAAGCTGGCCGGTATCGGTGAAATGACGGCCAGCGTTGCCCATGAATTCAATAATATTCTGGGAGCTATTCGAGGCTTCTCACAATTGGCCCTGAGAAGTTCAGATCGACCGGAATACCTTTTAGAGCTTCATCAGAAAATAAAAAAGGCAGTAGATCGTGCCATTGATGTGGTAGGCAACCTCCTGATCTGCTCACGTAGAGTGAAGCCTAAAAAAGAGGTTGGAGACATCCATGAAGCCATTAATGAAACCATTTCATTGGCTGAAAACCATCTCAATCTTAAAAAAATTGAACTGCACACCCATTTTGAGAATATTCCTGCCTTCAAATTTGATGTGGGACAACTACAACAGGTCTTCTTGAATCTAATTACCAATTCAGCTCAGGCGGTTGAAGAGGGGGGGGCCATCTCTGTGCGGAGCTTTCAGAAAGGGACCAAGGTCCTCTTGGAGTTTTCTGATAGTGGCCACGGCATCCCTGAAGACCTTTTAGAAAAAATATTTGTGCCATTCTTTACCACTAAAACACGCTCGTCAGGGGCAAAAGAAGCTAACGATATTGGATCCGGTCTGGGACTTTTTGTGAGTCGGCGAATCATTGAGTCTCACCGAGGGTATCTACGAGTTGAATCTACCGTGGGAACCGGCACAACCTTCAAAATAGCGCTTCCCATGGACGGAGCCACTCAAAAAACCATGGAAGTTGGCAAATCAGATGCAGAGACTAAGCAACCAAAAAAAGCAGAGGGAGATTTTCCAAAAGGCAAGGCCCTAATCGTTGATGATGAGGCTGACATTCGAAGTATTCTCAGCAAGTTTTTAGAAGACAAGGGGTTTCAGACTCGCGAAGCTTGCAACGGGCAGGAATGTCTAGAAATTCTAAAAGAGGATTCAGACTACCAGATCATCTTTATGGATCTTATGATGCCTAGAGTCAATGGAGAAATGGCTCTGCAAGTCATCCGTGAAGACTACCCCGAACCGAAAGTATTGGTGATGAGTGGATTTGGTGGAAGAATTTCGGGAAAACCTCCACAGGAGCTAGGAGCACACCGGTATATACCCAAGCCCTTTGATTTGGATGATTTGGAGAGGGTTCTCATGGAGGAATTAGGCTCTGAAGACGAAGATGAGACCGTATAAACGGGAGTGGGACTATGGCAAGAGGTCGTAAAAAGCGTAACCGCATCCGGGCAAAGCGCTTTGAAACTGAAATCATCACAACCTGCGATCAAGTCTTTGAAGGACTCAAAGTGAATTCGGAGCCGGAAGATCCTAGGTTTCAAGCGGTGAAGACCGCCGTTGGGAAACTTATCAAGAGACTCCTCGATCAAAAACTGCTTAGAGAACAAGAATTTTATGTTGGTGATTGGGTCTTTTCAGCCAAGGATAAAAGCACAGCCGCCATGGAAGTTATCGATGTCAACTACAGCCTGCGAACGGTCTGCATCCGCGATAAAAAAGAGGGAGAAATCTGGGTCCGCTTCAACGACATCGTAAAAGACGATGAGTTTTATTATTTGTGAATGAAGAAAGGTTGTTAGACTGAGGGCTTTGAGGTTGTAAGGTGAAGAAAAGATGAATCCTATTTTTCCCTTCTTTTCCCTTCTTTTCCCTTCTTTTCCCTTCTTCTCCCGCCCTCAAAGCCTATAGCCTATCCACCTTCAGCCTTTCTTTCATCTAGACAGTGCTTTTTTGAATAGTCTTATGGTTTCTTCCTGGTGGGTTTCCAGCTCCTGGGATTTAGTATCAATTATTGTGGGAGCCGAGGGGCCAGCAACTGGACTTTTCTTCAGGGCTAGGATCTCTTTTTGTAGAGCGATGATTTGAGTCAGTTTTTCGTCGATGCTGGATTCCAGCTTTTTGATTTTTTCAGAACCCTGCTCACTGGGAACCTGCAGAGCTTCTTCATTTTCGTTGAGTCGAATTTCGACTCTGCGAATAATGGAGCGTAGGGCTTCAGACGCCTCTTCGTAGCGAGCGATAGGGCTGCCCTCGTCTACAGCCAGTAGAATTTCAGATTGAAGCTTTTTGAGCAAATGTTTTAAGAGGGGTTGAAAATACTTTAATCGTTCGGTCTCATACCCGCTCATAAGGCGAAAAAAATGCAAAAGTTCTTCGCTTTCAGCATGGGCCATCTCAGGTAGAACCGAGGCGGCAACCAAGTCCACCATACTTTGGTAAGCCCGTTCGCTGATAGCCCCAGGATTACGATCTAGAATTGACCCCCGTAAAACAATCTCCATCAAGGAGCGCTCCATTGGGTCCCAATCCTCCGTCTCTGAGGTGTAAAGAAACGACGACATGCTCAGAGAAAATAAGGTGAAAATTAAAGTAATAGAAACTCGCATCAATGGAAATTACGAAGAAACGCTGGAAAAGTTGCAGGGAAGATTGGGAGAAGGAACTAAAGAACTACCGGAGTGGGGAAAGAGCAGAGGAAATATAGGAAGTTAAAGAAAAGAGGAAAATGGATCCATTCAAATGGTCGGCAAAGTATTCATCTTCATTCTGACTCCTGGATTCTTGAATTCTTGATTCTCAATAATATTCGTCGAATTCCCAGTCGTCTTCCCAGTTGTAGTCTACGTCTACTACTTTGGGTTTTCGCTTCAGAATGAAGGTTTTTCCACCCTTGAAGCGAAAAACGCCTTCTTTGGGCTTGTCTGCCTTGGGTGTATCTTTGAAGATGGGAACCACAGCGGCTGTGGTTCGCTTTTTCACTCGCTTAACAGAGCGGGTGAAGCTCACTGGAGCTTCCCGAGATTTTCTCTCAGTGAGCTTGGGCTTAGCCGGCTCGGATTTTCCAGGCTCGGTTGTTATTAATTTTTTAGTTTTAAGCGCCTTGCCCTCGCCTTTTCCAACTTGTACAGGTGCCTTTTTCTTGGCCTCTTCAGCGGCTTGCTTGGCTTGCTGTTCTTTAGCCTTTTTAGCCTCTTCGGCCTCAACTTTTTTGCGCCGGTTTTCGGAGATTTGTGCTGAAAGGTTCCCAAGTTTTCGATAGACATTCGTGGGAATATACCCATCTTTTTTGATGAGTTTCGTCAAGTAACGAAGCCCATAAGGACGCAGTTGAGGTCGACCTCGCTGACCGCCACGAGCTGTCCTATGGCAAATAACACAGGCTTTTCGTGTTGTCTTGGCCATATCCCTAGTTGCCTGCACCAAAGGGATACTCAAGCAAAACAAAGCTAAATAAAAAAGATGCTTCATATCTATAACTATAACGATATCCACCTATGTATCGGCGTAAATAAAATAAACCCGTAGGGTGTCAACCATCCATGGCGAGGGATTTTTGATGCAGGGCCTTCTGGTAAGAACGCACCAGGTCTTTTTTGAAAACCAAACCCACATAAGAGTCCTTGGAATTAAGAACCACGAGATATGTGGTTTCCTTGATGAGAAACTTTTCGTAGGCTTTTAGAACCGGGTCACTATCTCTTACAAAATCAAGGGTTCTGTGCATGGCTTCAGCGGCTGTCTGATTGAGATGATCTTCAAGAATGAATGGGGTCAATTCAAAATAGGAAATCACTCCTATCAGCCGATGGTCCTGATCGCGCACCATTACATAGTCATGCCTTG
>CAZRLV010000109.1:0-10326 GCA_964600955.1 uncultured bacterium | reverse complement strand
TTCTGTGTCTCAAGGTTAGTTAAAGTGGATAAACGCATTGCCAGAATGGACTTGGCCTGCACCTCAGAGAACTCAAAACGATCCATTAACTGATCTCTAGCGTCATCTGTGCTAGCGGAGGCACGAATGATCTTGATGACTTCCTCAATATTCTCAAGAGCTATTTTCAAGCCTCGTAGAATATGAGCTCGTTCCTCGGCTTTACGGAGTTCATAGCGTGTTCTACGTGTAACTACATCGAAACGATGAGACACATAAACCCCAAGCAATCGCTGAAGGTTGAGAATTTCAGGCCTTCCCTGTACAAGGGCCACCATATTGACGCTAAAAGAAGTCTGTAGGGCGGTCTGCTTATAAAGGTGGTTTAAAACTAGATCTGAGTTTTCCCCGCGTTTAAGTTCGATAACAATTCGCATACCCTTACGGTCAGACTCATCGCGTAGATCGGAGATGCCTTCGACTTTTTTATCCCTTACAAGATTGGCAATATTCTCAAGCAGAGAGCTTTTATTTACCTGAAAGGGGATTTCAGTCACAACAATAGCCGCTTTATCCTTAGAAACCTCTTCTTCATGAGATTTACAGCGCATGACTACACGTCCACGGCCTGTGCGAAAAGCATCTAAAATACCTTGTCGGCCAACGATATAGCCCCCGGTTGGAAAATCGGGTCCTTGAATCACCGTTAATAGTTCATCGAGGGTGACATAGGGATTTTCGATATACATTAAAACCGCATCAATCACCTCAGATAGGTTATGAGGCGGTATTTTTGTTGCCATTCCAACGGCAATACCGTCTGAACCATTCACCAGCAGGTTTGGAAATCGTGAGGGTAAAACAGTGGGCTCTTCAAGTGCTCCGTCAAAATTGGGCTGAAAATCAACTGTCTCTTTGTCGATATCAGCCAGAAGTTCCTCGGCCAATTTAAGTAGTTTAGCCTCGGTGTAACGATAAGCGGCGGCGGAATCCCCATCAATGGAACCGAAATTGCCCTGTCCATTGATCAAGCGGTAGCGCAGGGACCACTCCTGAGCCATGCGTACCATTGTGTCATAGATCGCACCATCTCCATGAGGGTGGTATTTTCCCATGACTTCGCCTACGATTCTGGCGGACTTTTTGAAAGAGGCTGTATGCCGCAGGTCCAAGTCCAGCATTCCATAGAGAATTCTTCGATGAACCGGTTTCAGTCCATCACGCGCGTCAGGCAGGGCTCGCGAAACAATTACGCTCATGGCATAGGCCAGGTACGAGGACTCCATTTCTTGTTCAATGGGGGTGTTTTGAATATTTTTATTCATATCTGACATTTTAGGCTCCGGTCTCAGGCATCAAGGTTCGTAACATAAATAGCGTTTCGTTCAATAAACGCTCGCCGTGGGGGTACCTGATCCCCCATGAGAACACAAAAGGTCTCTTCTGCTTCTACCATAT
Organism: uncultured bacterium; assembly: GCA_964600955.1. Lineage (GTDB taxonomy): Bacteria > Muiribacteriota > UBA6191 > UBA6191 > UBA6191 > CAZRLV01. The sequence goes on along the minus strand of CAZRLV010000109.1, from coordinate 8,889 downwards.
CATCCACGCGTACATTGGAACGACATTCAGGATCTAGGGTGGTTTCCCAGAGTTGTTCAGGATTCATTTCACCCAAACCCTTATAACGTTGAATTGAGAGTCCCTTACGGGCCATCTTATTGATGAATTTATAGAGATGGCTGAGTCCTGCGTCTTTATACAACTCCTTGTCTCCATCCTGAATACGAATCATAGCCTTGCGCGAAATCTGTAATTGTTCATGTGTTTTAGCAAGGTGTTTTAAGCTCTCTCGCTCAAGAACCTGAGGGGTAACTAGAAAATCAATCTGTTGGTGTAAAACCACCCCGTTGACCCTCAAGAGAAAAACCTCGTCCTCAATTTCCGGTTCTGGCTCTTGCAGGTCTTCACCCTCTACAGGGTCCTGAGATTCTTGAGCGACCTCAGGGGTTGGAGCCTCTAACTGGGCCTGACTGTCCTCCTCAGCCTCTCTTTGGTGCATATACGTAAAGTAATGAGTAAACTCCACAAGTTGTACAGCTTCAGACTGAGGGATCACATGGACATCGAGCTCACTTTCAGGAAACTCCTCCACAATGGCCCCTTCTAAAACCTTTGCGTAATCTTCCATGGCATCCTTGGAATCAAAACTAACGGATTCGGTCAGCTCTGAGAGAATTGGAGACAGAAAGCCTGGAATAGACTCTCTCGCTAGCCGGGTTAGATGGTCAGAGTAGCGGGTAAGAATTTGATACATCCCCCTAAGGTTAAAGGGGAGCTTTACTTCATCGGCGTAAATTGCCGCCTCTTCAGACAAGCCCTGAGTCAAAAAATCTACCATTTCCCCCTCATCTTGCAAATAGCGCTGACGCTTTCCTTTTTTGATTTTATACAAGGGCGGTTGGGCAATATAAAGATGGCCTGATGTTAGGATTTCCGGCATATAGCGATAGAAGAACGTCAATAAGAGGGTTCTAATATGTGATCCATCAACATCAGCATCTGTCATGATTATGATTTTGTGATAACGCAGTTTCTCGAGATTAAACTCGTCCCTTCCAATCCCAGTTCCAAGGGCGGTGATTAGGGCTTTGATTTCATCATGGGTTAAAATTTTATCGAGGCGCGCTTTTTCAACATTTAAAATTTTACCCTTCAATGGAAGCACGGCCTGATTATGTCGGTCTCGACCCTGCTTAGCGCTTCCGCCGGCAGAATCTCCCTCCACCAGGAATAACTCACAGTTTTCAGGGTTTTTATCGGAACAATCCGCCAGTTTTCCTGGAAGGCTTCCCCCATCCATAATCCCCTTTCTTCGAGTCAGCTCCCTTGCTCTTTTAGCAGCCTCCCTGGCGCGCATAGCTGAGATGGCCTTTTCTACTATGCTGGTGATGACATCTGGATGTTCTTCGAAATATACGGATAGTTCTTCATAGACCAAAGTGTCCATGATGCCGCGAACAGGGGCGTTTCCAAGTTTTGTTTTGGTTTGTCCTTCAAACTGAGGGTCTTTCATTTTGACAGAAATAACGCCAACCAGACCTTCACGACAATCATCGCCGCTAAGTGTTACCGTTTTCTCTTTTGTGCCGCGAAGGACTTTTGGGTTTTTGGAAATATAGTTATTGATAGAGCGAGTCAGTGCCGATTTAAAGCCGCTGAGGTGCATACCACCCTCATGGGTATTAATATTGTTTACAAATGAAAATACCGTTTCTGAATAGGAGTCATTGTACTCAAGCGCAATTTCAATGGATAAATCATCTGTACTTTTGGCGAGGTAAATAGGCTCTTTATGCAGGGGGGATTTTGTTTTGCTTAGATAACTTACAAATGCGGTAATTCCTCCATCGTAATGGAAGTGGTGCTTGCGCTCAGTAAACTCTTCAAGAATCGTAATTTGAATTCCGCGATTGAGAAATGCCAGTTCACGAAGCCTTGAGCTTAAAACATCAAAAGAAAACTCTAGTTCATCAAAAATCTCCGGGTCCGGTTTGAAGTGCGTAAAGTTTCCTGTTCCATTGGCCTCTCCAATGACCTTTAAGTGTGTCTGGGTAATTCCCTTTTTAAAGTCGATAAAATATACTTTTCCATCGCGCAAAACCTTCACACTTAAATAGCTCGAGAGGGCATTGACCACAGAGATTCCCACTCCGTGCAAGCCACCAGACACTTTATAGGTATCGTTATCAAACTTGCCGCCGGCATGCAAAATGGTATGAATCACTTCTACGGCTGGCATTTTCTCAACCGGGTGCTCATCCACCGGGCAGCCGCGACCATCATCTTGAACCGTAATGGATTGATCTGCATGAATGGTAACAATAATGTTGTTACAGTAGCCGGCCATGGCCTCATCAATAGAGTTGTCCACTGCTTCGTAGACAAGGTGATGCAGGCCGTTGGACCCAGTGGACCCAATATACATACCCGGACGTTTTCTCACCGCTTCAAGGCCTTCTAGGACCGTAATACTCTCGGCGCCATATGCTTCTTCTGTCATGAGTGGTTCTCCTCTTTTTTTCTTTCTATCTCAGCTTCACGCTCAAGAAAGATAAGGACTTTATCCCTCTTATATAGAGTTTGCGAGTCAATAGGGGACTCTAAAACCGTATTATCCTCCTGGACAATCCAGGATTTTACGGAATTTTCAGAAATCTGAACCCGTTTCTTACCCTTTGGAATTAAGGCTGTTTGTGAGTTTTTAGGGTCTACACAGCGCTGATTTAGGACCATGATTAGGGTTTCTGAATCCAGGTAATGGTTTTCTCCAATATGTAAAAGCATAGTCTTATCTTTCGAAATTCTTGGTCAAATGATGGCTCAGTTCCTGAATTTTAACTCTGCGATCACGATCGTTTTTTATTCTTTTTTGTACTTTTTTACAGCTATTAATCACCGTGCCATGCTCTCGGCGATTAAAGCAGGCCGCAATATCTTTTAGGGTCAAGGCTGTCATTTCCTTGACTAGATACATGGCCACTTGTCTCGGATAAGCCAATTCTTGACTGCGCCGATCACCAAGAAGGTCTTTGAGGGAGATTCCATAAAACTTAGCCACTTCATCTTGAATAACTTTTGGGCTTAGTTGTGGTTTTTCTCCTGTATCAAAATCATAGAGAACTTCATCAATCAATGACTTATTAATCGCCCTGTTCTCAAATGAAGCCATGGTCACCATTTTGGTAAAAGCACCCTGGAGTTCGCGCACATTGGATGAGCTGCATTTTGCAAGATATTCAACCGCTTCACTTGCCAGGGAAACCTGATGTCTTTCAGCCAGATTATTGATAATCACCATGCGTGTTTCAAGGTCAGGAAGTTTAATATCGGCGATCAAACCCCCACGAAACCTGGACAAGAGTCGGTCTTCAAGCCCTTCTATCTGCTGGGGTTGTCGATCTGCGGCTAAAATTATTTGCCTTCCACGTCCACTTAGATCATTGTAAGTATTGAAAAACTCCTCTTGAAACGCATCCTTTCCCTTTAGAAATTGGACATCATCCACCAGGAGAACATCAACATTGCGAACCTTACGCAACTCCATAAAGTTTTTCTTGGCAATGCCCTGGATATAGAGATTCATCAATGTCTCGCAGGAAACAACATGCACAGCATAATCAGGAGAATCCTCTCTTATCTTGTGTGCAATAGCATGTAAAAGGTGGGTCTTTCCAAGTCCAACGCCCCCATAGATAAAAAGTGGGTTGAATTGAGTGCCCGGTTGTTCCGCCGTGGCACGAGCCGAAGTATAAGCATAGCGATTGGACCCGCCTTGAACAAAATAGTTAAAAGTAAAAAGTGGATTGAGTGGAGAGGGTTCTGGCACCAGTGCTTTCTTAGAGTCTCTCAATGAAAGTTGAGTCGGTTTAACTGGCCTTATGGGTCTTGATGAACGGAGGTCAGCTTCTGAAATTGTATAGCGAATTTCCACGGGCCTGTCTTTGTAAATCTTGTGATTTAGAAAGGATTGGATACGTCTTTCCAAGTCTCTTTGACGAAATTGGTCAATAGCAATTTGATCACTGACCTCAAAAACAATATGGTCTTCTTCAATGTGATTGATTTGCAGTCCCTTGAGCATTAAGAGGTCACGGCTCTCAACTTCGGGCTCAAGATATTCTACAAGGGAATGCAAAATCTTTTTCGTGTCAAGAAACTCAAAAGGATTATTCACAAATTTATTCACTTACTCACAATTCCCTAGAACTCAAGGTTTACAGGGATTAGCTTAAGCCAAAACGGCATTCCAGAGCTAAAAACAAAAACGGATAAATATTAACACTTCTTGTGCGTCTATTCGCCTTACTCACAGATTCCCTAGAAATTTCAAATCCACTTTAATTGAAGTTTGGCTTATTAACGGATCAAACATTCTCTTCACAATCCATTGTGAACACTTTGAAGCCCCGCGCTCCCAATAAGCGCGGGGGTCATGAGTTATTAACAAATTCACAAGACATAATATGAATAATAAGTTATTTATAAAAGAGGTCTTATAGTATTACAAAACATTCGCGTTAGCAAGGACTAGTGTTAAAACGTTCGTTTTTAGAGGGGTATATTCTACTCTTTAGATTGGGGTGGTGGTTTGGGTTGGAAATCCCCTCAATTGGAATAAAACCCCACAGATTCCTCTCAGATCAAACTTCTCCCATGAAACGCCTCATTGACGTTTCATGCGTTTCGTCTTTTCTATCTCTATAAAGAAGACCGATGGGATACGGGAGAGTTGCTCACATTTTACGGGGTTGTTCACACGCGTGTTCACAACGTAGTGGTTCGAGGTTTCACGTGAAACAGGTGTACTAGTTCAGTTTTTTCTTTAGCCCGTCTAAAAAATCTTCAATCTCGTTTTGATTTTTAAACTTCAATTGAACTCGACAACTGGAGTTTGATAGCTTTACGCTACAATCTACACCTAAAAGATCTAAAAGACTTTGTTGGTATTGGCCCTCAAGACTCTGAAAACTATGGCTAGGGGACGCTGGGCCTGGGGGCCTGGGTTTGATAACATCCCGAACCGTTTGTTCAATTTGACGAACATTCGAGCCTTGGACTATCGCCTCGGAAGCGATACGCTTTTGTAAGTCAGGATCTTTAAGGGCTAGTAGAGCTCGGGCGCCACCTGGGGCTAGAAACCCAGATTCAATATATTCCAAGACTGATCTTGGTAGTTTAAGTAAGCGCAGACTATTGGTGATATGTGAACGGCTTTTTCCAAGATTCGTGGCCAACTCTTCGTGCGTTAGCGAGAATTCTTGGGTCATTCGCGAGTAAGATAGTGCCTCATCAACAGGATTTAGGTCCTCACGCTGGACATTTTCAATGAGAGCATTGAGCAGCATTTCCTGGTCTGAAAACTCAGTAACAATACATGGAATAGTAGTTCGACTTAATTTTAAGAAGGCACGAAAACGTCGCTCACCATTTACAATTTCATATTGCTTTTGATTCTTACGAACACAGATGGGCTGGAGCAACTGACTGCGGTCAATTGATTCGGCCAGCTCCTGAATGGACTCAGGTGAAAAACTTCGCCTGGGCTGAAAGGGATTTGGCACAATGGTATCAAGAGCAATTTCGTGAATTTGAGATGAGTCTGCGTTGAGTCCTGAAGATACGCTGAGCAACGCACCCAATCCTCGGCCTAAGGCCCTTTTCGATCCAGACATGACTGGAACTCCTCTGTAAAGGCGGCATAATTTTCTGCGCCGCTTGAGCGTGGGTCGTAATAGCAAATGGGTACCCCATGACTGGGAGCTTCCGAAAGTTTAACATTGCGACCAATGATGGTTTTAAAAACATGCTCAGGAAAATGCTGGTGAACTTCTTCAATAATTTGTGTGCTAAGGTTTGTTCGTCGATTAGCCATGGTAAGCAAAATTCCAAGAATTTTAAGATGTGGATTCAGGTCCGACTGAATCAGTTGAATCGTTTTTAAAAGTTGAGTTAATCCCTCTAATGCAAAGTATTCACATTGGAGTGGGATTAAAACATGACTGGATGCGGTGAGCGCATTTACAGTTAAAAGACCCAGAGAAGGCGGGCAGTCAATCAGTATATAGTCATACACTGATTGAACTTTGTCCAAGGCTTTGGATAACTTCATTTCACGAGACAATTCATTCACCAGTTCAATTTCAGCACCGGCGAGTTGAATAGAAGAAGGTAAAATGGATAAGCCTTGGGTCTCAGATTTTTGAGTGACTTCGTGAATTTCAGAGGCCCCGATCAAAACTTCGTAAACGCAGTGTGGGCAACGGTTTTTCTCAACACCGAGCCCACTGGAGGCGTTTGCCTGGGGGTCAAGATCAACTACAAGTACGCGTTTTTGATGATCTTTTGCTAAAAAGGCGGCCACACTTATACAGGTGGTTGTTTTGCCAACCCCGCCTTTTTGATTTACAACAGAGACAATATGCGCCATAGTTTTGTAGAATTTGTAGTGTCTAAACTGAGGGTAAACAGTTTATCATAACAATAACAAGCGTCAATCCTTAATTGTTTCGGCTCAAATGAAACCCATAAACTGAAGAAGAAAACAAAGGTTGATGGTTTTCCCTGCGATGTACTTATGCAATCTTCAAGCCTTGGTAAAGCACAGTAACCCTTCGTCGGTCAGAATACCTCGGGGGCCGTAATACAACCTTTAGTTTGACAAAGTTGGTTAGTCTGGAACAGCCTATAGGACTTCTCTTCATGCTTAGATGAAAAAAATATGCTGAGAGTTAACTTATTAGCTTTAGTTTTGGTTGTTATTGGCTGGTCAGATATTGACCCTAATAATCTTCCGTTGACGGAAAAATATTGGATAGCTGGGTCTGACCTTGCTCAGAACTCTCGTCATTGGCTGCTCGATTTTGCCAAATCTCAGGAAGAGGGGGGTAAGCATTTGTCAGCGGCTAATGCCTACCAAATTTTATCTAAGGATAAGAGCCCAACTATGCTCAAAGCTGTGGTCCGTAACCTGGAACTTTCTGGCTTTGTGTCGCTTTCTGTGCTCGTTGCTACGCGTAATCAAATCGATCCTTTTAGCAATCACAATAGTGAAACCAGGCAAGAGTTTTTGGAGTATTTGGATTTTTTGGAGGCGTATCACAAGGCTAGGGGCTTAGAGAGATTTTCACAGGACAATCCCTATATTCTTCAGGAAACACAATTTCTCAGTGGGGTATTAACGGAGCGTCAAGTTTCTGAATTAACCGCCAAAGAAGACCCCTTCTATATATCCCTCTACCAACAAACTCGACACTATGTTCTAGATAAGAAGTTTAGGAGTGCCCGAAAAAACCTCTCTCGTTTTCCTGGCAAGCATTATTTTTTGCCTCATCTCAAAATCCTGAAAATGATAATGGGTGGGAAACAGTTTACGACCCCAAGTCCCCTGGGCTTTCTCCATTCTGGAGAACTGGCCAACCTTCTCTCAAAGGTCTTGCCATTCAACCCGACGATCCAAAAAACTATGTCCATCTATCCATCACTAGGGTTTTCATATCTCAACGCCAAGCAGTTTAACCTGGACAACTTTCCCTACAAGCTCTGGAGTCGATTACTAAAGACTAAGCCTTATCAAAGCCTTTGTCTAAAGATTGTTGACAAAGTACAAAGCCCCAAAAACCTGAGAAAATACCTGGTAGCAAGCTACCGATACGCATACCAAGGTCCTGATTTTACGACTGTCCTATCAAGCCAATATTCTCTGGGCAAACTACATGTCCACTGGCCAAACTATTTGCACCCGCGACAGATTAAAGGTTTTAACAAAGTCGCAAGACGAGCAAAAAATGACCTGAAGAGAAGAAACCTCAAGCTCTCAGATCTAGAGATTTGGTTTCAAGAACAGGCTCAGCCCTACACGTACGATCCCTTTGGATCGAGCATTTCTGTTTCATCACAGTTTTTTGGCTGGAGCTTGGAGCGTCAAACTTTCACCCTCAGAAAAGCTTGTTTTTTACACGCCATCATCCAGAGACTTTTTTCACCCTTAGAGTCTAGCGGGGCTGTGTTTCCGTTTTGGTTTTTTCATGCACTTGTAAATCATTTCATGAATTGGGATCCTGAGGTTTTTGGGGTTACAGAAAATCGGCTTCGAACTCAGGTGCATTACCCCCTGACCTTAAATTCATTACTTTATCTACCTTACTCAAACTCAACAAAACTTGATTTTTTACTATATCAATATCAATGCAAAGAAATTGGAGATCAAATATGGGGAGAAGCCTGGAGCTTAAGAGAACTCTATAAAATCAAACCCTTGCTATCCACACTAGCCAACCCCAAGGCCTTCATAAAAAAACTACATTCCACCCAAAAACTAAAAAACAAACTTCTCTGGCTAGAACCCTAGGGTTATTACTATTATTAGAAGACAAGAGAGGTGAGGCCAATGTAGTACGGATTGGGTGTCTTCTTAGGCTTCTTTTCTAATGGAGTTCACGGCCCGCAACACGCAGACATAGTTTTTTAGGTCCGCAACACTTTCTGGAGATAGGAAATAAGCAAAGCAAGATCACTTTGTCGCAAACCTGGTATAAGCGATGCTTGCCGAACGTTTTGAGGGCTGATCTCTCCGAGTTTCTCGCGACCTTCATTACTTAGCGCAGGAATTTTTTCAAAGTCGAATTTGAGGGGAATCTCAAGACTCGATAACGCCTCTTGTTTACGCAAGCGATCTTTTTGTTTTTGAATATAGCCGGCGTATTTTAGCTCAACTTCAGCTTCCAAAATAACAGCAAGCTCTAGTTCTGAAAGATATTGATTCTGGCCTGAATCCGCTTTTGATAGAGAATCCAGGGTAATTTCAGGACGGCGTAAGAGGTCAGTTACTCGTAGTTCAAAACTATACTCAGATGTTTTTATGCCGGCGCTGTTTAAAGAAGCAAAGCTCAATTTGCGGCCTTCAAGGAAACCATGCAAGCCTTTCATGTC
>CAZRLV010000108.1:0-10347 GCA_964600955.1 uncultured bacterium | reverse complement strand
AGTTCCGATAGTTCTTCTAGTTCCTTCCCCCTCTTCAACCTTTCGTGCCTTTCGTAGTTAAATCTCTTCTCCTGGCTCCAAATTATCATGCGTAAGATTGGAGCTTATGTCAACAAGCATGTTATTCTACCCCAGATGACAGTGGATTGGATTCAAGTGGAAAGCCTTCTTTGCAATTCAGCAAATGGAGATGAAGCCTTGTGGCTTCGTCATGGTCAGGCTTTGATGCTAGCCTCTAAGGATGAAAGTGAAGCTTTTGATCTTTTGCTTCTGAACCAGGCCGAAGACGGAGTCGCACAAAACCTTTACCGCAAGGGCCGTAAATCCAATCCCTTCAAGTTTTGGAGTCTGGCGCAAAAATACTGGTCTGCCACCGGTGCGAGCTCTGAAAAATGTAGAGGCCTCAGAAACCAGGACGCCCGCTATCTCTGGTAAGTCATCAGACTCTCTAAAGAAAGCAGTAGACCTTGATTCCGTCCATGACCACTTCCTCGCAAACCCCTTCGCGACTTAAATGCTCGAGGGTGGATTTACCTTCTTCAAGATCGATCCCAGCGCGGATGATATCTTTAAGGGTCAACTGGTTTAACTCCGCCACGTCCGCCAGTTCTACGATTTTGGCCTCAATCGATTGGGGAGCCTCAGGCTCAGTATCTTGCGGGTCCAGGCGGGTATAGCGCGCTTCGATCACCGGCTCACCCCGATAATGCCCCTCTTCACTGTAACCAGGCCCACATAAATAGTGATTCACCTCGCGCACCTGGCGTTCCATGGTCAAGAGGTCATAAACTGTCCCCAGATGAAACAAACCCATGGTAAACAAGTAGAGAATCCCAGTTCCGTATTTTCCAAGATAAAAGCGCTGAAGCCCAGGCAGGGTAATGAAGGATAGTGCCGTTAGCAAATAAGCGATATGGATTTTCTTGGGACCCTGGAGAAAATTTGGATTATAAGCCATAATTTCAGTATAGCAGTCTAAAGGAGGACCGTGATGACAGGAAAGAAAATCTTCCGATCTGAACAGGAATGGAAAAAGCGCCTGAGCCCTGAACAATTTCGAGTTTTACGCGAAAAAGGCACGGAAAGGCCTTTCTCTGGAAAATATACAAATTTTGAGGATCTGGGAAACTATGCCTGCCCAGCTTGTGGAACAAAACTCTTTGAATCCATGGCAAAGTTTAATTCTGGATGTGGATGGCCCAGCTTTTTTAAGCCTGCCCAGGCTGAGAACATCACTGAGGTTCAAGACCGATCCCTCGGAATGAACCGCATTGAGGTCGTTTGTGCCACCTGTGATTCGCACCTGGGCCATGTATTTGAAGACGGGCCCCAACCTACAGGAAGGCGTTATTGCATCAATTCAGCCGCCTTGGCGTTCTGCCCCTTAGAAGATCCTACCGATAAACCCTAAATACTGGCGAAACTCTACCTATGAAAGACTCAAAACCCATAGTCATTACCAAGCATCTCGCCAATGACTCTGAAGAAATCGTTGTGGGGGTTTCCTCGGATCAAACTTTGGGGGCTTTAACCCTGATTCCCCGCCTTCCGGATCGTCAATTTCATGAACGTGAAATCCTTGACTTTTTGGAGGAAAAGCGAATTGTACATGGGATCGATCAGAGTCGAATCGCCGAGTTGGCGGCTGAGGTGAATTCCTCACGAAAATCGGTTCAAGATGAAGTCATCGCCCGCGGAACCCCCCCGATTCCAGCTATCGACGCACGCGTTGAATATCATTTTAAAACTGACAAGCTTCTTGAGCTCGAAGAAGACGAACAAGGCCAAATGGATTTCAAGGAACTTGGACTGATCAATAATGTGGAGGAAGGACAGCTTTTAGCCACTAAGTATCCGGCCGTGGAAGGAACACCGGGTACGGATATTTTTGGGGATATCGTGGGAGTTCACGCGGCCAAGGACACAAACTTCGCGACCGGAAAAAATATTTCAGCTAGTGAAGATGGGCTGACCTGTCATGCAACACGCGAAGGACAGGTGTTTCTTAAGAGCCGCATAATCAATGTAAGCCCCATTTACACCGTAGCCCATGATGTGGACCTGAACACGGGGAATATTTCCTTCAACGGCACCATTGTGGTCCATGGAAATGTACTCTCAGGATTCACTCTAAAAGCCAGGGAAAATATAACGGTCAAGGGGGTTGTAGAAGGGGCCACCTTGATTGCAGGAGGCAATATCTATATCCGCGAGGGAGTCAAAGGTCATGAAACCGGTCGAATTCAGTGCAAAGGAGAGCTGGTAACCCCTTTTGTCGAGTCAGGCGAGGTCGAATGTCACGGAAATATGAAAGTGCAAACCTCCATTATCAATTCGAAAGTCATCTGCTATTCGAAAATAATCCTCGGAGTAAAAAAGGGGGTTATTGTAGGAGGAACCACCTTGGGGGCGCGTGGAATCGAATGTATGGAAACTGGATCTCGCCTTGGAGTCAGCACGGAAATCACTGTGGGTGACAAGCCGTTGGTTCGCAAGAAAATCCAGACGATTTCCCGTGAGATGGGAGCCATTCAGGGCCTTCTCGGCAAGCTAAATCAGGGAGTGAAGGTTCATCGAAAACTCTTTGAAAACCTTGATACCCTCTCTCCCGAAAAACGTAAAGCCGTCCTGGAGATCAAGGAAAAAAAAGAGAGCCTTGAAAAGGAGCTAAAGGAATTGACCGTGAAACGCGACAAACTGCAAGGACTCTTCAAGGTCAAATGTGCGGCCACCCTTAAAGTCAAAAACCAGGTCAACCCCAACACTCTTGTCACCATTGGACATTCACAGCTAACTCTCAAAGAGTCGTATCAAAATGTTTGTTTTTTTGAAAATCACGATTTTCAAAAGGTTCAGTTTTCAGCCCTGATTACCCCGTCTAAAACTTAGTCATAACAAAGCCAACGTGGTGCTCGCTGGCAATGATCCTGATCTTTGGGGGGCATGAAAAGAGAATACTGAGTCTTGGCTCTTTGCGAAGGAGTGTTAAACGGCAAAAGGTCCCCTTTTTTAAGAAACCTAAAATGCAGTCCAAGCAAAAGCTTCCATTCTTGCGTCCTTTTCAACCCCACCTCTTTCTTCCCTTTTAAGAGTCTCTCCAGAGCCTGAATACCGAGACGGCGCTGCCTTTCTTCTTCATGCAAAAAAGGCTGAATTCGGTTCAACCTTTCGTTGTGTATGCGGTTTGTGGCAACCGATGTTGTCGAGAAGGGAGGGTTCTCCATAGCCAGGCGATATTTTCGATTCGCGATCCAAAAATTCCCAGCCTGGGCAGCGCCAATAGCCTCTTGGGTTTTCATGGCCGCAATGCGTTCAGCGGCACGGAGTCCCCCCAGTTTTGCGACCCGCTCTCGCATATCTCTCAGCTCTCTGGGATAGATTAATCTTTCGGCTTCCTGAAAATGGGGTGAAAAACGAAAGATTCTCTGATACTCCTCAAGAGCCTTAAACCCCGGTGTAGATTTTGCCCTTTCAAAAACTCGATCATAGACGACCGCAAGGGCACGCATGGAGGCCCGGTTTTCAGGGAATTTTGAACAAAAATGCAAATATCCCGGAACCAGATTTTGAGCCTGGTAAAACTCCAATAATCGGGTCAACAGAGACCCTCTGTGGCGCGTCTTTGGATAGAGCCTTAAAAAGGCCTCCATTTCTTCCACCAAACCTGTTTTTAGGGCTCGTTTATACTCCCCCTCTTCTTGAAGATAAGCCTGGGCTTCATCTTGATATTTAGACCCTGGAAAACTCTCTAAAAAAGCCTGATAAGCCCTTGTTTTTCTAGACTTTCGGGTCTTTTGAAACTCCTCTTGTATCCATAGCTCCCGGGTTCGGCCCAGCGTATCAAGCTTAAGAATCCAAGCATCGGCAGCATGTCCCGAAGAAGAACGAATGGCCTCCCCCCCTGAGCGGGTCAAACCTGTCAGCACGATCTCGCCTCGTGAAGTGAAGTCCACAGCCTTTGCACTATCCCAGCCTGTGCCCCCGTAAACCCTTTCCAGCCCAGGGTTTAGATCCAGGTCAAGCTGCAAAATCCAGGCGTCTTTTTGACCCTTCGACTCCAAAATCCCGGCCACCGCAAGAGCGGATTCTGCCACAGCGATTCCCTGTACTTGAGTGCCTGTGCGGGCGCTAAATTCCCTGAGAAGTTTTCCGTCTTTCCCCAGCTTAAGCACGAAAGCTCTGGGGCTAAGGCTGCGCCCTATGAAGTAGCCCCCAACCCAAATCAATCCTTTAGCCACAGCCACAGTCTGGGCCACGGCCTGAGATCCAGGCCTGAAACGCCGCTCCCAGAGAGGCTTTCCAGAGATACTAAACGCTTGAATCCAGGCTTCTTCATGACCCGACTCCCCCAGGGCTCCTACAGCAATAATTTGACCCGTAGGAAACTGTGACAGACAAAGCCCTCTCCCACTCTGACCTCCCAAAACCTTTTCCCAATTTCGCTGCCCATCTGCAAGTAGGGACCCTAAATAAAATCGCCCCTGAAGCGTGCCAACAACTAGATATCCAAAATCGGAACCTTCCTCAACCCAATGTGCCTGGTCTCGCACCCCATTGCCCCAGGTTTTCTCAAACCTCAGCTCGCCTTCTGCATTAAGGCGCAGTATTTGGGCTCGATGGTGAAATAGCGGTTCGCCATAACGAGATTTATAGCGGGTCAAGGTTGAAGTTTGAGCCGCAATTACATAACCCCCATCACGAGTTTGACGCACGCAAAACCCAGTATTTTCAGCATGCCCACCCAAGGTTTTTTCAAAAATAGGGTTGCCCATCGAATCCAAGCGCAAAACCCAGAGCCTTTTCTGGAGAGGGGTCCCAGTCTCCGTCGTTCCAGTAAAAACATAACCCCCATCGGCAGTCACCTGCACATTTTCAAAAACATCCCAGCCACTACCCCCAAGAATTTTTTCAAAATAAAGGCCCGGGGAATCTGCGAAGACAGATCCCACCAAAGTATAAAACCATAGGAGGATAAAAACCGTAGAGGTTTGCGTGGCGCCCATCATTTGCCAGGAGCAGACTTCATGCTCTTAAACAGCTTTCGAAAGGGTTGATCTGGATCGTAGTCTTTGAGGGGGCGATCTTTGGGGTCCATAATTCCCTGAAGAGCGTTTTCAAGCATCCGCTGACTTTCCTGCAACACTCCCAAGCGTTGTTTTACTTGATAAATGCTGGCAGAAATTCGACTGACTATGCGCATGGTATGACCTGATTTATGCTCTTTAAAATAATCCAGACAAAAAACAAGCTCCTTTTTCCAACGTGGGCAGGAGTGAATAAAACGCCTAGCAATCTCTCTTTTTTGCTCAGGATCTTGCTGATCCAGCAATTGCTGAATTAAAACTCTGCGTTCGGTTTCCACTCCTTCAACTCGGGCTTGAATTTCAGAGAAACCCTCGGGGAGTTGGTCGTGCTCCATGAACTTAAGAATCCCGATGCCGAGCACAAGCATCACTGCCAGTAGAATCAAAGTTTTCATACACCCTAATCATGGTTGAGAGCCAACTGGATAGTCAAGAAAGAAGTCCATGGGACTGTGGTAGAGTTTATTTATGACCAATAAGCTCAGGGCCAAAGAAGTTCAAAAAATTCTAGACACCCACCGAAGTTCTCGTACAGCCTATGAACCCGGCTTCATGCGGGAGATGGCCCAGGCGTTTCAATTTGATAAAAAACTTAGGTTCCATATCCTCGTTGGAGGAACCAATGGCAAGGGAACACTTGTCAGGATGCTCAGTTCCATCCTCGAGGCATCCGGTAGAAAAACTGGAACCTTTCTAAGCCCTCATTTGCTGCGCTATAACGAGCGAATCCTCATCAATGGGCGAGAGATTGATGATCAGACATTTCTCAACCTCTATAATAATATTCAAGGCGAGCTGCGAAAAGTTGAAGAACTTGCTAAAAGAAAAGCCTCTTTTTTTGAACTGATGCTGCTCACGGCCGTCTTATTTTTCTATCAGGAGGAAGTGGACGCGGCTGTTTTTGAAGTCGGGCTTGGAGGAGAGCGGGACGCAACGGCCTGCCTGCGACCCGACCTCAGTATCTTAACCCATGTCAGCTATGACCACACCCATATTTTAGGTCAGACCCTGGAAGAGATCGCCAGGGAAAAAGCGGGGGTTATCCACAGGGGAAAGAAGTTTCTTTGGGCCGGAGACCCTGGCTTAAGTTCATTTTTTCGCCAGTGCTGCAGGCGCAAGCAAGCCCAGTTTTTTGAATCTAAACCAATCCTCAATACAACGATTATCTCTGATATCCGAGGAACTCGCGGTCAATTTAATTTCAAGGGCTCTAAACTAACCCTTCAAACCTCACTGCGGGGAAACTATCAGGCAGAGAACATCCAAACCTCATTGCAAGTCTTTGAGCTCCTTGATCGAGATTGCACCGTAACTGCAAAACACTGCAAAAGAGGCCTTCAAAGTACAAACCATCCCTCCAGGCTAGAACTCCTATCTGAAAACCCCCTTATTTTGGTTGATGGGAGCCATAATGCCGCCGGAATCCAATCTCTGACGGATTGGGCGATGAGAGTGTTGCCTGGAACCCAGGTCTTTTTCGCTCTTTGCATTAAAGTTAATAAAGACCACGAGGAGATTTCCAAAAGCCTTAAAGGATTTGAACTGCTTTTATTCAGACCTTCCAAGGGACCCTATCTCAAAAAAAAGGATTTCGAAAAATATTATCCCATGGGCACCTATGTGCGCGGGTATAAAAACCTGCTTGGGTATTTTTTTAGCGCCAAGCCCAAATCAAAAGCACTGATCGTCACTGGATCTCTGCCCATAGCCGCACGGGTTAAATGTTTTTATAGCAAATACGTGAAGAAGAAAGCCCGGGGACTTGACCCTCAAGCTTAAAATAGATGATACTGTCTTGACTAGTAGCTCTATAACCCTGTCATGCACCTTTCCGCAGCCCTTTCATGCCTACAATACTGTTCTGATGTTCCCCCAGATGAATCTTGGGTATTAAAACCTCTTGATCGTCAAAATTACCTTGAGAAGGTTCTTGAGCGCTTTAAATCATTTGAGCTCTTTGACAGTATTTATCTCTTAGTAGGGGAAGATCCAAAATACGCCTCTTATCTTCAGTATTCGGACGGGCCAGTAAAAGTGGTCCAGATGAAAACCAGTGATTTCATCCATAACCCTCGATATGAACCCGGCAACTGGAATATGCTTCATAATGCCATGGTAGATTTGGCCCATGCATGGGCCTACCAAATCATGCTGGGCTTTGAAGAGGAGTTTCTTTATTCCGATATCATAACCCATGGGTTTGTGAGTCGGACCGCTATCTTGGAAGCTTGGAATAAAATTCAGAACCAGCCAGATACCTATTGTGGTATCCGTGGACTTTTCGGTCACTCAGGCACATTACTCTCAAAAAACATATTAGAAAGAAAGTACGCTAAAAAACTCCATGGAAAGCCTAGAAACGATATTTTTGTCGAAGAAGACAGACCCATTCGGGTTGTCGATGACAATCTAGACAAATTGCTAGGCTTTGAAACCATCCGATACTTTGGAGTCACCTTAAATCGAAAAGAAAATTTTCAGTTTATGCAGAACTTTTATCGTGATATCAAAGTCCCCAAGGAATCAGAATTCCGCGAAAAATTTCTAGCCTATTGCAAAGAGAACCATAAGCAATATACCGCATCAAACCCTTCTGTTATAAGAATTTCGCCACTATGTTCAGAGCAAAACAATGCTTCTCAGGAGCTTCCTTTGGAGCTAGCAGAAATGATTTTCTCTCAGGCGGCCTCCGTTGGAAAACTCAATGTTGTGCTAGACGCTTCAACAGTAAGACACTCACGTCTACAAGATCTCATCCAGCTCATGAAAGTCTATAATCTATTTTATGTTTTGGAAACAGATGGTTCATATGATGAATCGCTGAATCAAGACCTTTCCGATCATTTCAACATCATTATTTTTGTCCTGGATGAAATCTCAGTCGAAGCCTTAAATGTAGCCAGACCTGAAATCGATGCATCCACAGTGTTTATGAACCTCACCTCACAGATGATGATGTCACAATCCAGGGGCCTCCCCCAAGTCGGGATTTATTGCCAACTTCCCAGAGAAGATAAACGCGCAAAGGAGATTATTTCATTTTGGAAGGATCGCCAGGACTATATCCCCGGCATTTCTATTTACAAGGTTCAAGGCCATCTTACCCCTACGGTTCAATTTGTGCGTTATAGCTCTGCAAATCAATCTGTAGAGAGCTTCGACCAAGGTGCAAAAGATAGGGAGATTCATTTGAACTCAGCAGGACAGTTTGATGATGGCTCCTCAATTACGGATGTGAGCCTTTTGAGCTATTACGCGGCTAAGTAATGAATCTCCATCCATGGGAGTCGGCGATTCCATATCCAAATAATCCAAAATAGTAGGGGCTATATCAGCCAACTTGCCACCGCTTTTCAAGCTAAAAATGCGACGATCGGATGGGCGGGGAATGAAGATACAATCCACTTGATTCAAAGAATGGGCCGTAAGAATATTCCCCCCGGCATCAATCATCTCATCCAGGTTTCCATGGTCGGCTGTAATTAAAGCCGCACCGTCATGCAGGGCCAATGCTTTTAAAACTTTTGATATGCAAGAATCCACCACCAAAACAGCCTCGATGGCCGCCTGAAGATTGCCTGTATGCCCTACCATGTCCGGGTTCGCATAATTTACGACGAGAAAACCAAACTTTTTTGAGTCTATGGCCTCGATCAATTTCTTGGTGACCTCAGGGGCTGACATCTCTGGTTTCAAATCATAGGTCTCCACTTTAGGCGATGGAACCAAAATTCGTTGCTCGCCTTCAAACTCCTCTTCACGCCCCCCATTTAGAAAATAGGTGACATGCGCATATTTTTCAGTCTCAGCTATTTTTAGCTGGCGCAAACCGCAAGCACTAAAAACCTCCGGCAAAACTTGAGAGAGGTGAGTTTTTGAATAAACCACAGGGCATTTCAGCTCCTTTGAATATGGAGTCATGATGAGAAGGTCCAGACCCAAATCGTCTACCTCAAAGGCGTCAAAGCCGTTGTTTTCAAGGGCAAAACACAGCTGTCTGGCACGGTCCGGCCTGAAGTTCATGAAGAAAACATGATCATTTTTGCGAATACAACCCTCAGGATTGAGCACAGTGGGTAAAATAAACTCATCCGTGATCCCCAGGTCATAGGATGAGCGCATGCACTCCTCTACATTACGAGCCTGTGGTCCCTTTGCACGAACCAAAACTTGATACGCTTTTTCGAGCCGCTCCCATCGATTGTCACGATCCATAGCATAGTAGCGCCCACAAATTGAGGCGAGACTGCCCGCCCCAAGAGAGTCCAAGCACCCTTCAAGTTGACGCAGATAATCGATACCGCCATGCGGGGAAGTGTCTCTCCCATCCGTAAAAGCATGCACATAAAAATCATCAAAGCCCTGGGACTGTAGAATTTTGCAAAACCCCTCGATATGACTCTGATGTGAATGCACGCCTCCGTCGGACACCAATCCCAAAAGATGGATTCGCCCTCCTTTGCGGGCGCGGCTTAAAAAAGACTTAATTTCATCAAGGGCCTCGAATCTTCCTTCCTTAAAGTCCTTGGAAATCCTAGGAAGGTCTTGATAAACAACCCGACCCCCGCCAATATTCATATGGCCAACCTCAGAATTACCCATCTGGCCCACAGGGAGTCCCACAGCCTCACCTCCCGGTTCCAGGAGAGTTGTAGGAAATTTCGTCAGTAAAGAGTTATAGCCTGCTGGAGAAGCCAGATGCACAGCATTCCCCTGACCTGGAATTCCAATGCCCCATCCATCACGAATGATCAGTAAAAACAAGCGCATCCTCCTAAAAAATCAGTGATTTTTTTTAGCAAACCTTGTGCAGATTGTCCAAATCATCATACAGTATTGATTAGGATGAAAGAGCAAAATCTTCTCCCGGTGTCTCAGAGTTCCTGAGAAAAACCGAGAATAGAATAGGGATTTTGTCCTAAATTTCAGGAGCATCGCAAATATGGCCCTTCGATACAATAAACCGATCCAGATTATGGATCTTGGAAGCTATAGCATCAAATTCGGTGTTTTCAAGATCAGTAAGGACACGGAAGAGGTTGAAGCCATATCGCGTGAGATCTATAAAATTCCCAATCCTTATAATGGGGTTGATCTTTATTTAGAGAATTTTGGTCAATACCTGAAAGAGATTAGCGAAAAGCTAGATAAAAAACTGCCCATCCGGATTTCAGCCTCCTCACTATTCGCCCCCACCAATCTGGCATACCTGACGCGCATCGAGCAAGACTCAATAGAATCCAGACTGCGCGAGGAGCTTGAA